>NZ_JAVTJB010000021.1:0-92205 GCF_031843805.1 Arthrobacter sp. WCS2018Hpa-7 | reverse complement strand
TGCCGCCGATCGCGCCCGTAAGCTCTGGTGCGAAGTGCGCGAAGGGGTGCGTCGCCGGTGAACCAGTGGTGCGCGGGGCGGAAACGGGTGCGCAGGCGGGTGCGGGTTGTGAGTTCGTGGGTTGGTGTGGGTTGGTCGCTACTGTTGCCGCCGATCGCGTCCGTAAGCTCTGGTGCGAAGTGCGCGAAGGGGCGCACCGGGCGGAAACGGGCGCACGGCAAGCAAGAACCGACCCAACGCAAAACGGGCGGGCACCACCCACAAAGGAGTGCCGCCCGCCCGTCAGCGGAGCAAAGCGATGGAGCTAGGCTTCCTCGACACCAATGTGCGTGGGGTCCAGGACGCGGCGCAGGAATTCCTTGGTGCGGGGCTGGGTGGGGGCGCTGATGACGTTTTCCGCCGGCCCTTCTTCCACCACGACACCGGCGTCCATGAAGACCACGCGGTCGGCCACTTCCCGTGCGAAGCCCATCTCGTGGGTGACCACCAGCATGGTCATGCCTTCCTGGGCCAGCTTGCGCATGACGGCCAGGACATCGCCCACGGTTTCGGGGTCGAGGGCAGAGGTGGGCTCATCGAAAAGCATGAGCTGCGGGTCCATGGACAGCGCGCGTGCAATAGCCACACGCTGCTGCTGGCCACCGGAGAGCTGGTCCGGGAAGCGGTCGGCGAGGTGTCCCAGGCCAACGCGCTCCAGGTTGTGGCGCGCCACGTCCGAGGCCTCGGACTTGGAACGCTTGAGGACCTTCATCTGCGAGATGGTGCAGTTGTCCAGGACGCTGAGGTGCGGGAACAGGTTGAAGTGCTGGAACACCATTCCAACGCTTTGGCGCATCTTGTTGAGGTCTACGTCGGGATCGGTGGCCTCGAACTTGCCCACGTTGATGGTGCCGGCGTTCGGCTGCTCGAGCAGGTTGACGCAGCGAAGGAGGGTGGACTTGCCGGAGCCCGAGGGCCCGATGAGGCAAACTACCTGGCCCGGTTCAACGGTCAGCGAGATACCTTTGAGGACCTCGTTGCTGCCGTAGGACTTGCGAAGATCCTTGATGTCGACGCCCGCAGCGCGAACGCTGGACGTGCTCCCAGTGGAGTTATTCATGACTGTCCTGCCTATCGCTTCGTCCGCGCGGAGCGGCTTTCGAACTTCCGTGCCAGGAGGCTCAAGGGGATGGTGATGACCAGGTAGAAGGCACCGGCGACGAGCAGCGGCGTCAGGCCGGCCCCGAGGCTGGAGATGCCGTCGCGCCCGAACTTGGTGAGCTCGTACTGGGACGCGGTGAGGCCCAGGACGTAGATCAAAGAGGAGTCCTTGGTGAGCAGGATGATCTCGTTGGTCAACGGCGGCAGGACGATCTTGAAGGCCTGGGGGATGACGATTGAGATCATGGCCCGCCAGTGCGGCATACCCAGCGAACGGGCTGCCTCCATCTGGCCCTTGGGAACAGCCTGCAAGCCGGCGCGGAGGGTTTCAGCGATGTAAGCCGAAGCCACCATGCCCAGCGACACCATGACCACGATGTTGACGTCCCACTGCACGCCGAACGCCAGCGGAACACCGTAGCCGAAGGCAATGAAGACCAGCAGGGCGGGAACGCCGCGGAAGAACTCGATGTACCCCGTTGCGAGCCAGCGGTACAGCGGGAAGGAGGAGAGCTTCATCAGGGCAAGCAGAAGACCGCCTGACAAACCCACCACAAAAGCCAGCGCTGTGTAGATGAGGGTGTTCTTGAGGCCCACCAGGAAGATATCCGGGAACATCGGCCCGATTTTGGAGAAGTTGAAGACGCTGGTGCCAATGGTCTTCCAGTCCACAGCAAGGATCACTGCGGCCACGGCCACGACGAAGATTCCGGCCTGGACGTACAAACTGACTTTGGCTCGTTGACGTGCAGTCATTGCCATGGTGTTCTCACATTCATGTTGCGCAGGTGGGCCCCGAAACAACGTATCGTTTCGGGGCCCGCCTGCGTGGATCTGGGGGAGCCGGGGCTCGGACTACTTGGTGGCTTCGCCGAACCAGGTGGTCTCGAACTTCTTCAGGGTGCCGTCATCGGTGATGCGCTTGAGCGTGGCGTTCACGGCGTCCGCCATGGCGGTGTTGCCCTTCTTGATGGAGATGCCCAGCTTCTCGCCCGTTGCGTAGTCTTCAACGCGCTTGAGGTTGGAATCGTCCTTGATGGCGTAGCCAAGCACTGACTGGTTACCGACTGCGGCATCGATGGTGCCGGCCTTGAGGGCCTGGACCAGGAGGCCGGAGTCTTCGAACTGCTGGGCGTCGATTCCCTTGTCCTTGGCGTACTGGGCGCCGGTGGTGGCCTGCTGGACGCCAACCTTCTTGCCCTTGGCACCGTCGATGTTGCTGATGCCGGAGGACGAGGTGGCTACGAGGGTCAGGTCGTCATCCAGGTAAGGGGTGGAGAAGTCCATGACGCTCTTGCGGACATCGGTGATGGAGATCGAGGAGATGGAGACGTCGCAACCGGTCAGTGCGGTGCCGGTCTCGATGGCTTCGAAGGAGCTGTCCACCACGTTGAGTTCGGCCTTGACGTCCTTGGCGATCTCGGCGGCGATGTCCATGTCGAAGCCTACGATCTTGCCGTCCTTCTGGAATTCGAAGGGCTCGTAGGGAACGTCCGAGCACACCGTGAGCTTGCCGGCGTTGATGAGCTTCAGGCCGGAGGCATCCGTGGCAGCCGGGGTGGACGAGCCACCGCAGGCGGTGAGGGCCAGTGCGCCGGCTGCGAGCACGGCGGCAATCTTGGTGCCGGACAGAACCGAACGGGAGATCTGCATGTTGTTTACCTTTTGTTGCGGTGGATGCTGAACTGAGTCGGTTTTAGTGTAGCGCCGAACGTGAGATGTGCATCACAGGAAACTAAGTTTCACTATTGGATAACTAGTTTACGCACTTATCAACCACCAAAGCAGAAGCCCTGTCTGGAATCCCAGATTCAGCGACGAATTCCCAAGGCTTCGAGCATCGGCCGGAACTTCGCCCATGTTTCCGCCAGTTCGGCCTCGGGCTGCGAGCCCTCGACGATGCCGCACCCGGCATACAGGCGCACCGTATTGGCGTCCTCGATCACCGCACCGCGAAGCGCGATACCCCACTCGCCATTGCCGGCGGCGTCGAGCCAACCGACCGGTCCGGCATACGGGCCGCGGTCCAAATGCTCCAATTTTCGGATCAACGCACCGGCAACCAGCGTCGGGGTTCCGCACACCGCGGCCGTGGGATGCAGCGCATTGATCAGGGCCAGACACGTGGGCACGTGCCCCTCGATGTCCGCCAACTCCGCCTTCACGTCCGAGGCCAGATGCCACACGTTGGGCAGCTCAAGAATGAAAGGTTCGCTGTGCGAATTCATCGCCTCGGAGAAGGGTGCAAGCTGACGCGTCAGGGAATCGATCGCGATCTCGTGCTCATGCCGCTGCTTCTCGGATCCAGCCAGGACGCGCTCCGCATATTCCATGGGGGAACCGTCCATGCCGTCAGCATCACGTCGATCCAGGGTTCCTGCCAGCACGCGGGCTTGCGCGGTGCGGCCCTCCACCTGAATCAGCATTTCAGGCGTTGCGCCCACCAGGCCGTCCACGCCGTACGTCCAGCATTCGCGGTACCTTGCGGCGAGTTGGCGAAGTACCTCCGCAGCGTTGACGCCCTCCGGAAGGTTCGCGACGACGTCGCGCGCCAACACCAACTTCTCCAGTTTCCCGGCGCGGATCTCCTCCACGCCGTTGGACACTGCCTGCATCCAGGCGGCCTCGCTGAGGGAACCATGGCTGAGGTGGCCGGCGGAACCGTCAGCGGCAACGGCCTCAGCTGAGGGCACGACGTCGGAGCTTCCTGCCGCTGAATCCTCACCGTTCGGTTCCGGTTCAGTCAGCCAGCGGTGCACGGAGGCGAGGACGCCCGCTTCGGTGAGGGGGTCGTCGTCGAACGTTAACTGGGTCGCCCAGGCGCGGCCATCGCGGATCCCCACCACCAGCTCCGGGAGGATCAAACGGGACACATGCGGGGAGGTTTTGGAGAAGGCGAACGAGCCGAAAGCCACAGGCCCGGTGCCCGGAAGTTCCACGTGATCAGTGATTTCTGCCTCAAGAATGAGGTGCCGCCACCAGATATCGGCCTCAAGGAAGCGTTCTGGCCCGGTGGCGTTGAAGCGGGTCAGCTCGCCGTAACCCACCAGTCCGGCCTCGCGGCGGGACCAGCAAAGAACGTCGTCCCGCACCAGAAACGACGGCAGCCCCCCGGAGGATGATTCAACATCGAGGGGGACTGTCAAGGTGCGGAGCGTGCTCGTCATGATGGAACAACAGTACTCCCGAGGACAACCAGAATCTGAGCCGACTTCTACAGCGCAGCAAAGTCGGCTGAATGTCTGAGACAATTACAGGGTGAACCGAGCATCCTTGGAAAAGCGTCCGGACGAAGTTGCGACGATGTTTGATGATGTCGCCCCAAAATACGATGTCGTCAATGATGTCCTGTCCATGGGGCAGACACGGCGTTGGCGCCGGATCGTGGTTGATGCCGTGGACGTGAAGGTTGGCCAGAAGGTCTTGGACCTCGCTGCCGGCACCGGAACCTCCAGCGAACCCTATGCAGACGCCGGCGTGGACGTGGTGGCCTGCGACTTCTCCTTGGGCATGCTCAAAGTCGGCAAGCGCCGCCGCCCGGATATCGACTTCATCGCCGGTGACGCCACCAACCTGCCGTTCGCGGACAACAGCTTCGACGCTTCCACCATCTCCTTCGGCCTGCGCAACGTCGTTGAACCGCGCAAGGCCCTCGAGGAAATGCTGCGAGTCACCAAGCCCGGCGGTCGTCTGGTCATTGCCGAGTTCTCGCACCCCGTAGTGCCGCTGTGGCGCAACCTCTACACCGAGTACCTCATGCGTGCGCTCCCGGCCATCGCCACCAAGGTGTCCTCCAACCCGGACGCCTACGTGTACCTGGCCGAGTCCATCCGTGCCTGGCCGGACCAGGACCACCTGGCCCAGTGGCTCAGCGACGCCGGCTGGACCGACATCACTTACCGCAACCTCAGCGGCGGCATTGTCGCCGTGCACCGTGCACAGAAGCCCGCCGAGCACCGCGAAAGTGTTCCCGTGGCCAAGCTTCGCCGCCAGATCAAGCCGCGCCAACAGGCCGGCTGACCCCGTACCGCCTGCTGATTTAGGACGACGTGAAAGTACTGATTGTTGGCGCGGGCCCGGCCGGGTCCACCGCCGCGTATTACCTCGCCCAGGCGGGCATCGACGTCACGGTGCTGGAGAAGACCTCTTTCCCGCGTGAGAAAGTGTGCGGCGACGGCCTCACCCCCCGGGCCGTCCGCGAGATCCAGAAGCTTGGGTTGTCCCATGCTGTGGAGGACGGGTGGCGCCGAAACAAGGGCCTCCGCCTCATCGCCGGCGGTCGCACCATTGAACTGCCTTGGCCCGAGGTTTCCGACTTTCCCACGTATGGCCTGATCCGTACGCGGCTTGGCTTCGACGAATCGTTGGCCCGCCACGCCGAGGCCGCGGGCGCCGTCGTGCTTGAACGCCACAGCGTCACCTCCGCTTTGACCGCCGACGACGGTCGCGTCATCGGCGCACGGGCGTCCATCCTTGACGAGTCCGGACGCAAGACGGGTGAAACGCGCGACTTCCACGCCGATGTCGTCCTCGCTGCGGATGGCAACTCGACGCGAACCGCCGTGTCGCTTGGGATGCACAAGCGCGACGACCGTCCGTTGGGCGTCGCCGTGCGAACCTACTTCACGTCCCCCCGCCATGACGACGACTGGATGGAAGGCTGGCTGGAACTGCCGGGTAAATCCGGCAAGCCGCTGCCCGGTTACGGCTGGGTCTTCGGTGTTGGCGACGGCACTTCCAACGTGGGCCTCGGCATCCTGAACTCCTCCAAGGAATTCGGCAAGCTCGACTACAAGCAGGTCCTGCGCGAATGGACCTCCGGCATGCCCACTGAATGGGGCTTCACCCCTGAAAACCAGGTGGGGGAGATCCGTGGCGCCGCGCTGCCCATGGGTTTCAACCGCACCCCGCACTACTCACCCGGGCTGCTCCTGCTGGGCGACGCCGGCGGCATGGTGTCCCCGTTCAACGGCGAAGGTATCTCCTACGCCATGGAGTCCGCGCGGTTCGCGGCAGAGTTCCTGATCGACGGTGCCGCGCGTTCGGCTTCAGCCGATTGGTCAACGCACGACGCCGACGCACACCTCTCGCGGTACGCGGACTATGTGCGGGACCAGTGGGGATCGCACTTCACGCTGGGGCGTGCCTTCGCTTTCCTGATCGGCAAGCCTGCCGTGATGAAGCTGGCGCTTCGCACGGGGATGCCCATTCCTGTGCTGATGCGCTTCGTGGTCCGCATGCTCGCCAACCTCACGGACCCCGCCGCGAAGGGCTTCGAAGACCGCGTGATCCGGGTCCTCGAAATGCTGGTTCCGGCCACCTCCAACACTTCCTCTGCCCGTGCGATGACGCCGGCAGGCACCGACACCGCGGTTTCCGCACCAACTAGTTAGGGTTAACCCGTGACGAACTCTGCCGAACACAGCTGGACGCATGCCGGTCACGGCCTGCCGGACTCTGTTGAGCCTGCTCCCAACACCACCGCGATCGCAACGGGACTTCAGCTGCCCGCCGGTTTCGCCGCCATTGCCGGTGACGCCGAACTCGGTCCTGCCATCACCACCAACCTTGCCCGGGTGGAGAAGAAGCTTCGCGAAGCCATCTCCAACTCGGACCCCTTGGCTGATGCGACGTCCCGTCACCTGGTGGAAGCCGGAGGCAAGCGCATCCGTCCGCTGCTCACTTTGCTGTGTGCCCACCTTGGCGATGCTTCACGTCCCGAGGTTGTCCAGGCAGCGGTGGTGGTTGAGCTGACCCACTTGGCAACGCTCTACCACGATGACGTGATGGACTCCGCTCCCTTCCGCCGCGGCGCTCCCACGGCCCATGAAGTGTGGGGCAACTCGGTGGCCATCCTCACTGGTGACCTCATCTTCGCCCGCGCTTCCATCCTGGTCTCCGAGCTCGGCTCCCGCGCTTTGGGCATCCAGGCACGAACCTTCGAACGCCTGTGCCTCGGCCAGCTCCACGAAACCGTGGGACCGCGCGAAGACGAAGATCCCGTGGAGCACTACCTGTCCGTCATCGCGGACAAGACCGGCTCCTTGGTGGCCGCATCCGGGCAACTGGGTGCGATCTTTGCCGGCGCTGACGAAGCCTACGAGGACCTGCTGGTGGAGTACGGCGAGAAGGTGGGCGTTGCCTTCCAGCTCGCCGACGACGTCATTGATGTCACCGGTGTGAAGGTCAAGTCCGGCAAGTCCCCGGGCACCGACCTCCGTGAAGGCGTTCCCACTCTGCCTGTGCTGCTGCTCCGCCGCGACGCCGCTGCGGGGGATGCCTCGGCCAGTGCTCTCCTGGAATTGATCGACGGCGACCTGTCCTCCGACGCCGCCCTGGCTGAGGCCGTGGCCGGCCTGCGCGAGCACCCCGTTACCAACGAGTCCTGGAAGATCGCCCGCCAGTGGTCCGCCGAGGCCGTTGCTGCCTTGGCCCCGCTGCCCGAGGGTGTGGTGAAGTCCTCGCTGACCAACTTCGCGCATGCCGTGGTGGACCGCAGCAGCTAAGTTTTTCTGCTTGGGTTGTGACTTCCTGACCCTGTTTGAGGCTATGTTGGCCGCTATGCATCCTTTTTAGGTTGCATAGCGGCTGTTCTCTTTCCAAGGAAGGTCAGGACGCCACGGCATCCGTTGGAATGACGACGCCGGTACTCACTTTGGCGTCCAGCGCGACGGTCCGAAGTGGCCGGCGTCCCTGTTGCCCAGGACTGCGAGCACTTCGGCCACCATCTTCCCCGGGTGGTAGACGACGTCGGAGTAGTAATAGCGAAGGACGAGAAGTCCGCCTCGGATGCTGGCATTGTTCCGGTACTGGTCCTTTTTCACTTGCCTGCCTTCCAAGTGAGTGCCGCCGTCCAGCTCGATCACCAGGCAATCGTTGATGAGGCAGTCGACTTCACCGACGCCGGGTAGCTGCACGTGCATCTTTACCTTCAGTCCTGCCCTGGCGAAGTGGACATGCGCCAAAACTTCCAGCAATGAGTCTGCCCTGGGAAGGACCAATCCCAGAACAGCCCGCGCCCGGCCATTGCGGGGACCCGACAGCTTGGACCTCAGGTAGCCCGGGCTGAGTAATGCCTGACTAACAGCGCTCTGCACCATGACCAGAGACTCCAGTTCCGGCCGGCAACGGAGTGCGTGCATCAATACGTCTGCAACGCCGGCAACAGGTAGGTAGGGATGCTCCGGATGGGTCCCGGAGGCATGGTCGACAATTGCGGGATTGGGCAGTCCGTTCCCGCAGCTTAGGTGTACAGCCTCCGGTTGGCGAAGAATCCAAAGGCCGTAGAACCTGGCTGCCGAGATGCACGTGAGGCGACCGTTTGCGCGAAAGGCGGCGACGACGTCGGGGTCTGCTCCCTTGGCGACATAGACGCCTCGCTGCGGCCGGATGATCATCCCGGAACCCACAGCTGTTGCCAGAGTTCTCTCGGAGAAGCCTGCGCGCTGCAAGTCAGCGGTCCTGGCAGCACCGTGTCTGGATAGAAGGAAGTCTGTGATGTCCATCAAGCCATGGTCGCGATGTTGGAGGCTGCTCAACGCATACTTGTCGGCTTATGTGGATAACTCCACAGCGCCGTAAAGAGGACGGAGATGCTTGAATTCTCATTGACCTCAAGAGTTGCGCTTATGACAGGATTGTCATAAGCTATTCACGGATCCACTAAATGCCTCCGGTGGGTCTGATGCGAACGGAGATTGTGGTCCCGGTTCGGTGCAGCGTATGACTCGTAACGCTGCAGCGAGCCGGGGCCATTCCGTTTAACCTCAAAACCAGTAGCTTCGTGACCTTCTTTGAACGCAAAACAGCCCCTAGGCAATCAATAAAGGTTGCATAAGGGCTGAAAGCAGTTACAACAGGGTCAGGAAGCCACGAGGGCTGGGAAATTAGTCTTCGTCGTCGTTGAAGGCCCACTCAAACATGTCGAACGCGAACTCGGAGAACGTGCCTTCCTCGCTCTTCCACTGGCCGCGGGCGTTGTTGCGGCGCCAGACGATCGGGTCCGGGATGCCGAGATCAGCGGTGCGGAAGCCCCAGGTGAACTGCTCTTCCTCGTCCTCGAGGAACATGAGGAAGCCTTCGTCGTCCACCTCGAGTTCCTCGGGATCCCAGAAGTAGTGGTAGGCCTCCATGAGGTCCTCGCAGCCGCCGATTGCCAGGTAGAACTCGCGCAGGACCAGCGGGATGGTGAAGGAGTGATCGGAGAGGGCATCGTCCAGTTCGTCGGGCGTGAGGCCATCTTCTTCCTGCCATTCATCCTCGAGATACTTTGGGACCAGCGCGCGGAACTTCTCGAGGAACATGTCAGTCATGCTCTTATCCTAGCTAATCCCGGGCACCCGAAATTGCGCCCGGGCCGGCGCCGGGGCGGTGCCAGCCACGAACGGCCAGCGGTACGTGCCAGCTGCGTCGCCAGGCCGTCACGCGGAAGGCGAAAACAACCGCTGCCACAACGCACGCAGTGAGTCCCGTGAAGGTACCCAGATGCCAGAGGAGCGTGGTGAGGCCTGCCCCCACAAACGCCGGGAGCGCATAGAGATCGCGGGCATTAAACAGCGTAGGAACTTCGTTCGCCGTAATGTCCCGCAGCAGGCCGCCGCCCACCGCGGTGGTGACACCGAGCAGGATCGCGGCCACGGGGTTCATGCCGGCAGTCAGGGCCTTGAGCGTTCCGGTGATGCAGAACAGAGCCAGCCCACCGGCGTCGAACAGTGTTAACAGGGACGTGAAGCGCTGGACCGAGGAGAACAGGAAGTAGACCAGCATCGCAGCGAGCAGCGGGGGAGCAAGGTAGGCCGGATTCGTGAAGGCAATCGGGGGACCGGCGTTGATGACGATGTCGCGGATCACTCCGCCACCAAGGGCAACAATGGAGCCCAAAAGCACGGAGCCAACGATGTCGAACTGTTTGCGGGCAGCCAGCAGGGATCCCGAGACCGCGAAGAAGAACACGCCAACCAGGTCAAGCCAAAGGAGGACGATGTCGATGGAAATCAAGTGGACGGGTTCTTTCTGGATACGACTCTCAATAGATGCTGGCTCAACGTTACGCTAGCTCCCATGAACAGCCCCGTTTTGATCGCTTGCGCCCACGGAACCCGGAACGCTGAAGGGCAGGCCGCCATCCGTCGCGTGATGGCGGAAATTGAAGCCCTCCGTCCCGGGTTGCGCGTGGTTGAGGCGTACGTCGACGTCCAGGAACCCGAGCTGGGCGGCGTGGTGGAGGGCCTGCCCGAGGGGACTGCCGCCGTCGTCGTACCGCTTTTGCTTTCCACCGGCTTCCACATCAAGGTGGACGTGCCCAAGGCCATCAAGACGCGCCCCGAGGTTGTGGCTGCCAGGCCGTTGGGTCCGGACCCGCGGCTCGCTGAGCTGCTGGCTACGCACTTGCGCGCGGCGGGGCTGCAGGAGCACGACGGCGTCCTGCTGGCTGCCGCGGGATCGTCCCTTCCGGACGGCTCGGTTGATTCGGAAGAGCAAGCGCGACTGCTCGCCGAGCTGCTGCCGAACAAGGTGCGGGTGGCCTATGGTGCCAGCGCCCAGCCAACAGTGCCCGACGGCGTCGCCTCCTTGCGTGCCGAACTCGCCGCGGATGGCGGGACAGGCAGGGTCTTCATTGCCTCGTACCTCTTGGCAACAGGTTATTTCCACGATCAGTTGGCGAAGGCCGGCGCGGACGTTGTTGCGGCTCCGTTGCTGCCGTCCAACGTGCTCGCGGAGATTGCGCTGGAGCGGTACGACGCAGTGTTGGAAAGGCTCTCCTAACCTTTATCCACGCGGAAAAGGGGCCAAATTGACCTGCACAAAACAGGCCCTCCGGACAAGGCCGCTGGCGTGTTCGTGACGAAATGTTTCCCTAGGTGACTTAGCATTTCCGGACCTTTGCTGGCGAAATCTGGCCAGACCTACAGTCGATGTATGACAGATACAGCTGTAGCCGGTGCGTCCTCGGACACCGCAGTTCCCTCGCGTCCGGCGCGCACCCGCCCTGCCGCCAAGCCCCACGGCCAGTGGAAGGTTGACGGCACCGCGCCACTGAATGCCAACGAAACCTGGAAACAGGAAGACAACGGCCTGAATGTCCGTGAGCGCATTGAGTCTGTCTATTCCAAAGAGGGCTTCGATTCGATCGACGGAACGGACCTTCACGGCCGCTTCCGTTGGTGGGGCCTCTACACCCAGCGCAAGCCCGGGATCGACGGCGGCAAGACCGCAACGCTTGAACCGCACGAGCTCGAAGACAAGTACTTCATGCTGCGCGTGCGCATCGACGGCGGTGCGCTGACCACCGAACAGCTGCGCGTCATCGGACAGATTTCCGTGGACTTCGCCCGCGGCTCAGCCGACCTCACGGACCGCCAGAACATCCAGCTGCACTGGATCCGCGTCGAAGACGTGCCCGAAATCTGGCGCCGCCTCGAGGGCATCGGGTTGTCCACCACCGAGGCCTGCGGCGACGTTCCCCGCGTCATCCTCGGTTCCCCCGTTGCGGGCATCGCCAAAGACGAGATCATCGACCCCACGCCGCTGATCCATGAGCTCGCCGAACGGTTCATCGGCGACCCCGAACTGGCCAACCTGCCGCGCAAATACAAGACCGCCATCACGGGACACCCGTCCCAGGACGTCGTTCACGAGATCAACGACTTCGCCTTGGTGGGCGTCGTCCACCCTGAGCTTGGCGTCGGCTACGACCTCTGGGTTGGTGGCGGCCTCTCCACCAACCCGCGCCTGGCCGAACGCCTCGGTGTGTTCGTCTCCGCCGATGTCGCCGCTGAAGTATGGCTGGGCGTCACCAGCATCTTCCGCGACTACGGCTACCGCCGCATGCGCACCAAGGCCCGCCTGAAGTTCCTCATGAACGACTGGGGTCCGGCCAAGTTCCGCCAGATCCTGGAGGACGAGTACCTCGGCTTCAAGCTTCCCGACGGCCCCGCTGCTCCCAAGCCCACGGCTCCCGGCGACCACATCGGCGTACACGAGCAGAAGGACGGCAAGTACTTCATTGGCGTGACCCCCACTGTGGGCCGCACCTCCGGCGAGGCACTTGTCACGCTGGCGGACACCCTGGAGAAGCACGGCAGCTACCGTCTGCGCACTACTCCTCACCAGAAGCTGGTCATCCTGGATGTGGCCAAGGAGCATGTGGAGCCCCTCATAGCCGAACTGGACACCTTGGGCCTCTCCGCCCGTCCGTCCGTGTTCCGCCGCGGCACCATTGCCTGCACGGGCATCGAGTATTGCAAGCTGGCCATCGTGGAAACCAAGGTCACGGCTGCTACGGCCATCGCTGAACTGGAACGCCGCCTGGCCGACCTCGTGGAGTCCAAGCAACTGCCGTCGGCACTGTCCCTCCACATCAACGGTTGCCCCAACTCCTGCGCACGCATCCAGACGGCCGATATCGGCCTGAAGGGCATGATGCTGCCAACGCCCGACGGCGACCCCACCCCGGGTTTCCAGGTCCACCTTGGCGGCGGGCTGGCGAACAACGAGCGCGAGGAAGCCGGTTTGGGACGTACGGTCCGCGGCCTCAAGGTCACCGTGGATGACCTGCCCGACTATGTGGAGCGTGTGGTCCGTAAGTTCGTCGCCGTTGGCGCTGAGGGCCAGACCTTCGCTGAGTGGGCACACTCCGCCGATGAAGGAGACCTCCAATGACAGACCCCGTCACCATTACCAACCTCGCCAGCGCAGCAGCCCGTCCGGCGCTGCGGTCCCATGAGGAGCTCAAGGCCCTTGCTGAACAAGGCGCCGCTGAGCTTGGCTGGAACGCCCCTGCCTCGGACATCATCGCCTGGGTAGCCCGCAACTTCGAGCTGCCCACGGTGACGGTCGCCTGCTCCATGGCCGACGCCGTCCTGCCGGCTTTGGTCGCGGACCAGCTCCCCGGCGTCGACGTCTTGTTCCTGGAAACCGGCTACCACTTCAAGGAAACGTACGAGACGCGCGACGAAGTCGCAGCGAACCTCCGCGTCAACGTGGTGGACGTCCTTCCGGAAAGCACCGTGGAGCAGCAGGACCGCCTCCTGGGCAAGGACCTGTTCGCCCGCGACCCCGCCCAGTGCTGTGCACTGCGCAAGGTCCAGCCCCTGCGCCGCTCGCTGGCCGGCTACGAGGTGTGGTTCACCGGTGTCCGCCGCGACGAGGGACCCACACGTACCAACACACCGGTGGTCACTTGGGATGAGGGCTTCGGCCTGGTCAAGGTGAACCCGATGGTCGATTGGACCTTCGATCAGCTGATCGAGTACTCCGAGGACAACATCCTTCCCGTCAACCCCCTCCTGAGCCAGGGCTACCCGTCCATCGGCTGCCAGCCCTGCACCCGCAAAGTGGCCCCGGGTGAAGACCCCCGCGCCGGCCGCTGGGCAGGTTCCGACAAGACAGAATGCGGACTACACACATGAGCACTTACACAACCAACGCAACGCCGGATGCCGCCCAGGGAGTGGCATCGGGCCTGTCGGAGCCGCGAGCTGGGCTGATCGAAGATCAGCCGCGCGGCGAAGGGGCGGGGGCGGCATTCGGCGTTACGTCCACTCCCGGGGCGGCATCTGCTGCTTCGGCTCTGCAGTCGACTCGCCTTTCGTCACTGGACACCCTCGAGTCCGAGGCCATTCACATCATCCGCGAGGTTGTTGCCGAGTTCGAAAAGCCTGCGCTGCTGTTCTCCGGCGGCAAGGACTCCGTGGTCATGCTGCACCTGGCCACCAAGGCGTTTTGGCCGGGCAAGGTTCCGTTCCCCGTCCTGCACGTGGACACTGGCCACAATTTCCCTGAGGTCATCGATTTCCGCAACCGTACAGTGGAGCGCTTGGGCCTGAAGCTGGTTGTTGGCTCCGTCCAGGAGTTCATCGACCGCGGCGAGCTGGCAGAGCGCGCTGATGGCACCCGCAACCCGTTACAGACCGTGCCGCTGTTGGACGCCATCCAGCGCAACAAGTTCGACGCCGTCTTCGGCGGAGGCCGCCGTGACGAGGACAAGGCCCGCGCCAAGGAGCGCATCCTGAGCCTCCGTGACGAGTTCGGCCAGTGGGATCCGCGCAACCAGCGCCCCGAGCTGTGGAACCTGTACAACGGCCGCCACACGGTGGGCCAGCATGTCCGCGCGTTCCCCATCAGCAACTGGACCGAGCTGGACATCTGGCGCTACATCGAGCGCGAGAACATCGAGCTCCCCGGCCTCTACTACGCCCACGAGCGCGAAGTTTTCGCCCGCGACGGCATGTGGCGCGCGGTGGGCGAGGTATCCCAGCCGCTGCCTCACGAGGATGTCATCACCAAACTGGTGCGCTACCGCACGGTGGGCGACATGTCCTGCACAGGTGCTGTGGAATCCGATGCCCGCACCGTGGCCGACGTCGTTGTTGAAGTCGCTGCCTCCACCCTGACCGAACGTGGCGCCACCCGAGCAGATGACCGCATCTCCGAGGCAGCCATGGAAGACCGCAAGAAGGACGGCTACTTCTAAATGAGCACCGAAACACTGGCTGCCGGGCTGGAAACAGCCCTGCCAACAACCCTCTTCCGTTTCGCTACTGCCGGCTCGGTGGACGACGGCAAGTCCACTCTGGTGGGCCGCCTCCTTCACGATTCCAAGGCGATTCTTGCTGACACGCTCGACGCCGTTGCCCGCACCTCAGCGGACCGCGGCTTCGGCGGCGAGAAGGGCGGGATCGACCTCGCCCTCCTGACCGACGGCCTGCGTGCCGAGCGCGAGCAAGGCATCACCATCGATGTGGCCTACCGCTACTTCGCTACGGACCGCCGCAGCTTCATCCTGGCGGACTGCCCCGGCCACGTTCAGTACACCAAGAACACGGTGACCGGCGCGTCCACTGCGGATGCCGTCGTCGTACTCATTGACGCCCGCAAGGGTGTGCTGGAGCAGACCCGCCGTCACCTGTCCGTTCTGCAGTTGCTGCGCGTTGCCCACGTGATTGTGGCTGTGAACAAGATCGACCTGGTGGACTTCAGCGAACAGGTGTTCCGCGATATCGAGACCGACGTGCAGAAGGTTGCCCGCGAGCTCGGTTTGGGCTCCGACGGGGTTGCTGACCTGCTGGTGGTTCCTGTGTCCGCCCTTGATGGCGACAACGTGGTGGACCGCTCCGAGCGCACCCCCTGGTACACCGGCCCGGCACTGCTTGAGGTCCTGGAAACCCTCCCGGCTGCTGACGAGCTTGAGGCCGAACTGGAGAGCTTCCGCTTCCCGGTTCAGCTGGTGATCCGTCCGCAGGGCGCCCTGGCGCCGGATGCTGTTGCTGCCGGGCTGGATGTGGAGGCGTACCGCGATTACCGTGCCTACGCCGGCCAGATCACCGAGGGCTCGGTCAAGGTGGGCGACGAAGTATCCGTCATCAGCCCGGGCCACGAACCGCGCACCACCACGGTGATTGGGATCGACTTTGCCGGCCAGTCGTTGGACGAGGCCGCAGCTCCGCAGTCGGTGGCTGTTCGCTTGGCTGACGAGATCGACATCGCCCGCGGTGACACCATCGCCGCTGCCGGTACGGTCCGCGAAAGCACCGCTGACCTGTATGCGTCCTTGGCTTGGCTCTCGCCCAAGCCGCTCCGCGAAGGCCAGAAGGTCCTGGTGAAGCACGGTACGCGCACGGTTCAGGCGCTGGTCCGCAACGTCACCGGCAAGCTGGACCTGGCCACGTTCAACGTGGAGCCGGCGTCCAACTTGGAACTCAACGACATCGGACATGCACAGTTGCGTCTGTCTGCGCCGTTGCCGTTGGAGAACTATCTGCACCACCGCCGCACTGGCGCTTTCCTGGTGATCGACCCCATCGACGGCAACACCCTTGCCGCCGGCCTGGTCAAGGACCACCCGGGCGACCACGAAGACGAACGTTACGTCATCTAGGGTCACACGTAGTCACAAAACCGCAGCTTGTTCGCGACTCCTCACGTTGTACGGCGGGAATTTCGGACAAGCTGCGGTTTTCTTTTTGGGAAGGACCCATGCCACAGAACACCACGCTCAGCACTCTCCTTAACGCCGGTAAGGACCTGGTCCTGGACGGAGCTTTGGCCACGGAATTGGAGGCCCACGGTTGCGACCTTGAGGATTCGTTGTGGTCCGCCAAGGTCCTCCTGGAGCAGCCGCACTTGATCAAGCAGGTCCATCGCGACTACTTCGACGCCGGTGCCTCCGTCGCCATCACGGCCAGCTACCAGGCCACTCCGCAGGGTTTTGCACGGCGCGGCTTGTCCGTTGATGAGTCGTTGGAGTTGGTGGCGTTGAGCGTCCGATTGGCCGACGAAGCCCGCGCGGAAGCCTTGGCAGAAGGTTCAGTGAGCGGCCCTTTGCTGGTGGCCGGATCCGTGGGGCCCTACGGCGCCTACCTTGCCGACGGCTCCGAATACCGCGGCGACTACACGCTTTCCGCCGCGGAATTCCGGGACTTCCACCGCCCGCGTATTGCGGCGCTGGTGGAGGCCGGCGCGGATTTCCTGGCGTGCGAGACGCTGCCGTCGTTCGCCGAAGCGGAGGCGCTGTTGGCGCTCGTGGCAGAGTTCGACGTCGAATCCTGGTTTACGTTTACGCTGCGGGACAGCAGCCACATCAGTGATGGAACGCCCCTTGCGGACGTCGCTGCGCTGCTGCGCGCGGAACCGCGCGTGGCCGCCGTCGGGGTTAATTGTGTGCCGCTGGAACTGGTGACGGACGCGCTGGGCACTCTGCAGCAGTCCTCCGACAAGCCGTTGGTGGCTTACCCGAATTCCGGTGAAACGTACGATGCCGTGACCAAAACGTGGGGTCCGTCGGAGGGCGTTCAGGGCACCGGAACCTTGGCTGGAAACCCAGCTGAATGGCAGGACCGGGGCGCCCATCTCATAGGCGGCTGCTGCCGCACAACTCCGCGCGACATTGAAGCCCTCGCGGCGAATATGACGCCACGTGAACCTGCGTGAACCTTGATTTCTACGGGATTGAAGCCGAAATATGACAGTCCCTACTGTGAAGGCATGACCTCTCCGGAATGGTCCTTGCTTGCCCTCAACGGGCGATGTCACGGGGCCTGATCTTCGCCCCCTTCGCATCCCACATCTTCTAAGGACCCACCCTCATGTCGAACACTCCCGAGTCACAGAAACCTGATTCCGGTACCACCCGCATCGTCGCCGGTGAGACCGCATCCAAGCCCAAGCGCCGCCGCACTGTGGAGATCGCCCTGGCCGTCGGCCTGGTGCTGCTGATCGGTGCAGGCGCCGCCGTTGCTTCCGCTGTTTCGCAGAACAACCAGGCTGCCCCGGCGCCCACCACGTCGCCGGCCGCTGAGCTCAAGCTCGGCTACTTCAGCAACGTCACCCACGGCCCGGCGCTGGTAGGCACCAGCAAGGGCCTGATCGCCAAGGAACTCGGCGATACCAAGCTCAGCACCCAGGTCTTCAACGCAGGGCCCGCCGCGATCGAAGCCCTTAACGCCGGCGCCATCGACGCCACGTACATCGGCCCGAACCCGGCCATCAACTCCTACGTCAAGAGCAGCGGCGAGTCCATCAGCATCATCGCCGGTGCAGCAGCAGGCGGTGCCCAGCTGGTGGTCAAGCCGGAGATCAACTCCGCAGCGGACCTCAAGGGCAAGATCCTCAGCTCCCCGCAGCTCGGCGGCACCCAGGACGTGGCTCTCCGCGCTTGGCTCGGTGACCAGGGATTCAAGACCAACACTGATGGCAGCGGCGACGTCAACATCAACCCCACCGAAAACGCCCAGTCGCTGAAGCTGTTCCAAGACGGAAAGCTCGACGGCGCGTGGTTGCCTGAGCCGTGGGCCTCCCGCCTGGTGCTCGAAGCTGGAGCGAAGGTCCTGGTGGATGAGAAGGACCTGTGGGAGAACGGTGATTTCACCACCACCATCCTGATCGTGAACAAGAAGTTCGCCGCCGAACACCCGGAAACCGTGAAGGCCCTCCTGAAGGGTCACGTGGAATCCGTGAACTGGCTCAACTCCGCCTCGGCTGAGGAGAAGGCGACCACCATCAACGCGGTCCTCAAGGACACTGCAGGCAAGCCGCTTCCGGCGAACGTGATCGAACGGGCTTTGCAGAACATCAAGTTCACCACCGACCCGCTGGCCGGGACGTACAACAAGCTCCTCGAAGACGGTGTGAAGGCCGGCACCACCAAGCAGGCCGACATCAACGGCATCTTTGACCTCCGCACGCTGAACGAGGTTGAAGGCAAGAAAACCTCGGCTGCAGGCCTTGGCCAGGACTAGGCAGTAACAGGCTGGTCCGCTTCCCCTTGCGGTTCACGCGGGGGAGCGGGCCGGCCTTTGGCCACATCAGCTCTACCAATCAACACGAAGGACGGGACCATGCCAGTCGTACTCGAGAACCTGGGCAAGCGCTTCGGCGACGGCGCCCCGGTGCTGGACGACGTCAACGCCACCATCGCTCAAGGCGAGTTCGTCGCCCTCCTCGGTGCGTCCGGCTGCGGTAAGTCCACCTTGCTGAACATCATGGCGGGACTTGAACCGCCGACGTCGGGCGCTCTTGAAGTACCCAGCGACGGCGCAGCCTTCATGTTCCAGGACGCGGCCCTGTTCCCGTGGCTGACCGCGCGCGGCAACATTGAGTTGGCCTTGCAGTTGGCAGACAAGTCCAGCTCCAAGGCGAGCCGGCGCGCCCGTGCCACCGAGCTGTTGGAACTGGTGCACCTGGGCGGCGCGGGGGATAAGCGTCCCCACGAACTCTCCGGCGGCATGAGGCAGCGCGTCGCGTTGGCCCGTTCCTTGGCCCAGGACCGGCAGCTGCTGCTGATGGATGAGCCTTTTGCTGCCCTCGATGCGATCACCCGCGATCTTCTGCATGACGAGCTTGAGCGCATCTGGAAGGAAACGGGCCGGACCATCGTGTTCGTCACCCACAACGTGCGCGAAGCCGTACGACTGGGGCAGCGCGTGCTGCTGTTGTCCTCGCGTCCCGGCCGTGTGGTGGCCGAATGGGACGTCACCGAGGAACACCGTACCGATGCCGGCCGTGCCGGGGAGCTGACCGGTGTCATTACACGCCGTCTTCGCGAGGAGATCCGCCGCCATGCCAAGTAACCCCATCACCACCGAAGAGCGGACCCTTCCCGTGACTGAATCCAAAGAGCACATCACTTCACCGTCGCTGAAGGGCAACGCCTCGGAGCTCCGGGACCTTGAAGCGGGCCTGGATAACCTCCAGTCGGACAGCGGCCGCAAAACCGGCATCGAATGGAAGCGGGTGCTGCTTCCCGTTGCCGCGCTGGTGGTCCTGATCCTCGCGTGGCAGTTCTACGTTTCGCTTGAATTCAAACGGCGCGACCTCGTCCCCGGGCCCCTTGACGTCCTCACCCAGTTCGTGACGATGTGGGGTGAAGGCAAAGTCCAGGAAGCGGTGTGGACATCGCTGCAGCGTGGTGTGATCGGCTTCCTGATTTCGGTGGTCATCGCAACGCCCGTGGGTCTGATCCTGGCTCAGGTTGCTCCCTTGCGCCGTGCGTTTGGACCTCTGATCTCCGGCCTGCAGGTACTCCCCTCCGTGGCGTGGGTTCCTGCCGCCATCATCTGGTTCGGCCTGACCGACGCAACCGTCTACTTCGTGGTGTTCATGGGCGCCATCCCGTCCATCATTAACGGACTCATTTCCGGCGTGGACCAGATCCCGCCGCAGTACCGCAGCGTGGGCACAGTCCTTGGTGCCAACCGGCTCCAGATGGCGCTGCAGATTGTCCTGCCCGCCGCGCTTCCGGGCTACATCGGCGGTTTGAAGCAGGGCTGGGCTTTCTCCTGGCGGTCCCTGATGGCCGCGGAAATCATCGCAGTCGGCGGAACCATCGGGTTCGGGCTGGGCTCATTGTTGGATCAGGGCCGTTTGCTCTCCGATATGACCATCGTGATGTCCGCGATCCTGCTGATCCTGTTCGTGGGCATCTTGATCGAGCTCCTGGTGTTCGGGCCGATCGAGAAGCGCTTGCTCCAGCGCCGGGGTTTGCTGGCCGGTAGCAGCCGCTAACCATTGGAGTTTTTGTACACGTAATGCCCTTAAGAGTGCTTCTTAGGGGCATTACGTGTACAAAAACTCCGGCTGGCCTTGTTCGCGGTTTCGCGCCCGTTTGCGCCGTGCGCGCCCCATCGGCGTCGGGGTCGCACCTTGTCGCGCCATCCGCCCCAGTGGTTACGGGGGCGATCGGCGGAAAGGGGTGCGGCAGCTTCTGGCGCCCTTCCTCCGCTCTCCGCGCGCACCTAGAATCGTCGAATGGGCCTTCTAACGTTCAGCATCAACGTCACTCTTGATGGTTGCGTCGACCACCAGGAGGGCATCGCCGACGACGAGACTCATGCCCTCTTCACCCACCTCCTGGAGCAGAGCGGGGCAATGCTCTGGGGCCGTACAACCTACGAAATGATGGAGAGCTACTGGCCTTTCGTGGCAAGCGGCGAGGTGGACGCCCCGCCGGCGTTGCTTGAGTGGGCGCTGACGTTGGAAGCAATGCCCAAGTACGTCGTCTCGACGACGCGCACCGACTTCCCCTGGACCAATAGCCACCACCTTGTTGGAGATCTGCGCACGGCGGTGCAGGAACTCAAGGACCGGACCCCCGACGGGGTGCTGATAGGCAGCGGAAAATTAGCCACGGAACTGGACCGACTGGATCTGATCGACGAGTACAAGTTCCTCGTCCACCCCATGATCGCTGGCCACGGTCCCACCCTGTACCAGGGCGGGCTGCCCGCCACCCGGCGCCTCGAGCTGGTCTCGGCGAAGCCGCTCAGCAACGGCGTGGTATCCATGCACTATCGACGCATTGACTAAGGGCTGAGCACGCACTCTGCCTCATGCGCCCGTTGCCGCCGGAGGCACCCTTTCGGCGCCTGATTCGCTCCCTTTCGCGCCTTACGCACCAGTGCTTATGGGCGCGATTGGCGGAAACGCTTGCGGTGCGCTGGGGAAAGGTGAGCGAACGCACGACGGCGACCTGCCGCCGTCGTGCGTTAGCTGTTCTGAACCCGAGTGCTAGAGGGTGGCCAGGAGATCCCGCATTTCCTGAATCTCCGCTTCCTGGGAAGTGACGATGTCCTTGCTGAGTTGGACGGCTTCGGGGTTACTGCCCTGGGTGATCTCAGTCTTTGCCATGGTGACCGCGCCTTCGTGGTGCGCGATCATCTGGGTCAGGAAGAGCTTGGCAGCCTCTGTGCCCTTGGCTTCGCTGAGTTTCTTGAGATCGTCGTCGGTCAGCATGCCGTCCATGCTGTGACCGCTGTGCCCGGAGGACCCCATCACTGGCATGCTCCAGCCCTTGAGCCAGCCCGTCATCTTCTCGATTTCGGGTGCCTGAGCTGCTTTGATCTTTACGGCTAACTGGGTCACCGCGGTGGGGATGTCAGCCTTGGTGAGCATGGCGTCGGACATCTCCACGGCTTGGGCGTGATGGGGAATCATCACTTGGGCGAACATGGCGTCAGCAGCGTTGTGGTCTGCAGAAGTGATGTTGGAGGGCGCGCTGGTGCCGGAGTTTCCGTGGTCCATTCCCGGCATGGAGCCAGGGTTTGCGGGAGAAGCACAGCCGGTTACGGCAAGGAGCCCCGCAAAAGCGGCGGCGCTAAGGGTGAGCTGGGTTTTGTTCATCAGGGTTGTGGTCTTTCGATTGTGGGGCGGCCCGGGGCGCGAGCCATCCTGGTGATAAGCATGATGGTGGCCTCGAGAGCCCGAGTGGAGGGATACGAGGCACTGCATAGGCGGCAAAATTGGGGCCGCCAAGGCAAAATGCTTACGTTCTACTGATCGAAAGTTGACTCAGGGAAGGCCTGGGCGGGGTATAGGTCCACGTTCGCGGTGCTTCAACTGTGGCCCACAGACCATCAGCCAGGCCCCCAACTCCGCTGCCCGGAAGCGGAGCGAGCAGGGAACCTGTCTTCAATGACGGGATGCAGTGTTCAGCGGTTGATTCTGCACATGAGCAGCTACCCGTGGAGCAGGACTCTGCTTCGATGCTGGAGGACAGCGGGTGGTGGTGAGTGCTGGCGGACTGGGATCCGGCTGTTGAATGCCCGTGATGCTCACTGTGCAGCGTTGACGCCTGAGTAGCGGGAGCCGAATGTGTCGTATGGGAACCCATCACTACGTGCATGCCGAAAATTCCAGCAATGACGCCCAGCACCAGCAGGAACAGGGAAGCCCTACGAAGGGGCAGTGGAAATGCTGATTTGCTCACTTTGGGCCTCCTTCCGCCGACTATACGCTGGGGGTACACTTACAAAACCATACCCCTGCAGGGTATGGAATCCAATGAGGAATCCGCGTATGTGGAATTCCCGTCCCTCTCGCGGGGTTGTTCTCAACATGCACAAAAAACGGATCGGCTTCCTGTCCTTCGGCCACTGGGCCCGCGTACCAGGATCGCTGGTTCCCACGGCCGGCGAGGCCCTGAAACAGGGGATTGAACTCGCTGTTGCTGCGGAGGAACTGGGCATGGACGGCGCCTTCTTCCGGGTCCATCACTTCGCCCGGCAGCAGGCCTCTCCCTTCCCACTCCTGAGCGCGATCGCAGCGAGGACCAGCCGGATCGAAATGGGTACAGGCGTGATCGACATGCGCTACGAGAACCCCCTTTACATGGCCGAGGAAGCCGCTGCCACGGACCTCATCAGTGATGGCAGACTGCAGCTCGGTGTGAGCCGTGGTTCACCCGAGCCAGCACGGAACGGTGCCGCAAACTTCGGCTACGTCCCTGCAGACGGCGAGGACGGCGGCGACATGGCACGCCGTCACACCGCACTGTTCCGGAAAGCCATCGCCGGGCATGGCGTGGCCGAGGCAGATCCGCACTACGCGGGTGGGGCGACGGGTCTGCTGCCCATCCAGCCTCAGTCACCCGGCCTCCCGCAAAGAATTTGGTGGGGAGCCGGCACCCGGAAAACCGCCGTGTGGGCAGCGGAACAAGGCATGAACCTTATGAGCTCCACGCTCCTCACCGAGGACACAGGCCTGCCGTTCGATGAGCTGCAGGCCGAACAGATCCATATGTTCCGCGAAGCATGGGCGGCAGCCGGGCACGACTTTGAGCCGAGGATCTCCGTCAGCCGCAGCGTGATCCCGATTGTGGACGAGATAGACAACCACTACTTCGGCCTCCGCGCCCAGGCAGACAGCCAGGACCAGGTGGGCGTCCTCGACGGCGCGTTGTCCCGTTTCGGTAAGAGCTACATCGGGGAGCCGGATCAGTTGGCTGAGGAGCTGGCCAAGGATGCTGCGGTCCAAGCAGCGGACACTGTCCTGCTCACGGTGCCCAACCAACTGGGCGTGGAGTACAACGCCAAGCTGCTGGGGAACGTGGCAAAGCACATTGCACCAGCCTTCGGGTGGAGGGCAAACCAAGGGGTGTAGGCCCGGTAGTGTTGCTGGCTGTGCATTACTGCGCCAACAACACAGGAGCACGTGTCAGTCCCTTCAACGACGAGGGGACTACACAGAAAGCAAAGGTTGCCCCATGGACATTCAGAATCTCCTCGACGACATCGTCGGGGCCGTGCAGCCGCATGTCGGCCAAGGCAACGTGGCTGATTATATTCCCCAGCTCGGGGCAGTGGACCCGAACCAGTTCGGAATCTCCGTAGTCACCCGGGACGGGGAAGTATTCTCGGCCGGAGATGCCCACGTGGAGTTCTCCATTCAGAGCATCTCCAAAGTCTTCGCCCTCGCCTTGGTGCTGGCTTCTGACGGCGACCGCATCTGGAAGCGGGTGTTCCGGGAGCCCTCGGGTAACCCCTTCAATTCCTTGGTCCAGTTGGAAAGCGAGGAGGGCATTCCCCGGAACCCTTTCATCAATGCCGGTGCAATTGTTGTGACGGACAGGCTCCTCAGCCTGACGGGTAGCGCCGCGCACTCCGTCAGGGACTTGATGCGGCAAGAGACAGGCAACCGAAGCGTTGACACTGATCACCACGTGGCTGGCTCCGAACTGGCCAACGGACACCGCAACGCCTCGCTGGCCCACTTCCTGGCAAGCTGCGGCAACTTGGAGAACCCGGTGGACGACGTCCTGGACTCCTATGCGAAGCAATGCGCGTTGGCCATGACATGTGAGGACCTTGCGCTAGCAACCCGGTTCCTCGCCTCCAACGGCCTGGGCGCAGACGGGACCCTGCTGTTGTCACCGGCGCAGACCAAGAGGATCAACGCGGTCATGCTCACGTGTGGAACGTATGACGCTGCGGGCGAATTCGCGTACCGTGTGGGCCTTCCGGGCAAGAGCGGCGTGGGCGGCGGCATTGTGGCCGTGGTTCCGAACAAGTGCTCCATCAGCGTGTGGAGCCCTGGCCTGGGAAGGTCCGGGAACTCGGTGGCGGGTGTCGCAGCACTGGACGAATTCACCACGCGTACTGGCTGGTCGGTCTTTTAGGCGCATGATGGAGACATGACCCCCAAAGACGGAAAGGCCCCCAAGAACCGCAAGCCTGCGGCGCCGGCGCCGGGAACCCAACCCACCGCCGTCGCGTTTTTGGAGCGCCTGGAAATCCGGCAGTCCGCGGTGGAGCAGGCAAAGTACCAGCGGTATTTCAAGACCGGCAAGGGTGATTACGCCGAGGGGGACTTCTTCCTTGGCGTCCGGATGGGCGAGGTTTTCACGCTGGCCAAGGAATTCGCGGCCATGACTTTGGACGATCTAGAGACGCTGCTGGAGAAGGACATCCACGAGGCCCGGGCGGGTGCCGTGAAGATCATGTCCTTGCAGGCTCAGAAGAAGAAGACCACCAACGATAGGCGCCAACGCCTCTACGAGCTGTATCTCCGCAGGCACGACCGCATCAACAATTGGGACCTGGTGGACTTGGGAGCCGGGCGTGTGGTGGGCGGTTGGCTCATGGATAAGCCGCGCGACCCCCTGTACGAACTGGCCCGCTCAGAGAGCATGTGGGAGCGCCGGACCGCCATTGTTGCCACGTCGGCATTCATCCGCGAAGGCCAATTGGATGACACTTTCGCCATCGCCGAGATCCTCCTTCATGACAAAGAGGACCTCATCCAGAAAGCTGTAGGTGGTTGGGTCCGTGATGCCGGCCGCAGCAGCCGCGAACGGCTTCTCGCCTTCCTGGACGAACACGCCGCCACCATGCCGCGGACGGCGCTTCGTTACGCGATTGAGCATCTGGGCAAGGAACAGCGGGCCCATTACCTGACGCTCAAAGACAGGGTTTCCCCTAACTGATCCGCGCAAAATCAGGCCCAACGTCGGCAGTGAGCAGCCACTGTATATGACGTTGGATTACCCAGCGTTACCGGGTGTTTCTGAGCCTTTGAAGCATGTTACGGAGCCGCCCTACAGTTTTTTCATGGCAATACAGGACATTTACCCCACCGCGCTGCGGCTGCTCGGCCGCCCGGTGCTGGTGGTGGGCGGCGGCCCTGTCGCGGAACGCCGTGCCAAGGGACTGCTCGACGCCGGTGCGAAAGTCACCGTGGTCGCGCCCGTTGCCACCGAAAACCTTCGCGGACTCGCTGCTTCCGGCCTCCTCACTTGGGAGCCGCGCGAGTACCGCACGTCAGACCTCGACGGCGTCTGGTTCGTTCAGACCGCTACTGGCACTGCCGCTGTGGACACCCAGGTATCGGCCGACGCCGAGGCGCAGCGCCTCTGGTGCGTCAACGCCTCGGACCACGAAGCATCAGCAGCGTGGACACCGGCCGTTGCCGTGGTTGATGACGTCAAGATCGCCATCAACGCCGGGGGGGACCCGCGCCGTGCCATGGCCCTCCGCAATGCTGTTGCCACTGCCCTGGAAACGGGTGACCTTCCGCTGCGACGCCACCGCAAGCCGGACGCAGCCGGAAAGACGCCTGCTGGTTCGGTGGCCTTGGTAGGCGGCGGACCTGGCGACTCGGGACTCATCACCGTCCGCGGCCGGCGCCTGCTGGGCCAGGCCGACGTCGTGGTCGCTGACCGTCTTGGCCCGCGCGAGCTGCTCAAGGAACTGGCCCCGGACGTCCGCGTGATCGAGGTAGGCAAGACGCCCGGCCACCACCCCGTGCCGCAAGTGGAGATCAACCGGATCCTCGTGGACGAAGCGCTCCAGGGCAACCGCGTGGTCCGCCTCAAAGGCGGCGACCCGTATGTCCTGGGCCGCGGCGGCGAGGAAGCGGAGTTCTGCCGGCAGAACGGCGTCGAGGTTGAAGTAGTCTCCGGCGTGACGTCGGCGATTTCCGTTCCGGCCGCTGCCGGTATTCCCGTGACGCACCGTGGCTTGGCCAAGGGCTTCAGCGTGGTGACCGGCCACGAAGAGCTGTCCGAAGTCCCCGCACGCCCCGATCACACTGTGGTGTTGCTCATGGGCGTAGCGCAATTGCGGGATTCCGCGGCTGCGCTGGCAGGCTCGGGTCTGCCTTTGGACACACCAGTAGGTATCGTAGAGAACGGGTATTTGCCGGACCAACGCGTCACCATCGGCACTCTGGGTACCATCGCGGACCAGGCGGAAGCCGTCGGCGTGGCCAACCCAGCGGTCATTGTGATCGGCGATGTTGTCCGTGTCAGCCCCTTTGCACCGCAGCACTTCAAGACCGCTGACTACAGCACTATTACCCCAAATCGTCCCCGCGTCCGCAGTAACTGAGAAGAAGAAGGAACACAGCCGTGTCAATTAGCACCCCCGTAGGTTCTGCGGACCGTCCGCTTCGCATCGCCGTGATCGGCTCCGGCCCGGCCGGCGTGTACGCAGCGGACATCCTGACCAAGAGCGAGGCCGTCAAGAGTGGCGAACTCAACGTCAGCATCGACCTCTTCGACCGTTACCCGGCACCGTATGGCCTGATCCGTTACGGCGTGGCACCGGACCACCCCCGCATCAAGGGCATCGTCAATGCCCTTCACAAGGTGCTGGACCGCGGCGATATCCGCTTCTTCGGCAACGTGGACTACGGTACGGACATCTCCATCGAGGACCTCCGGAAGCACTACGACGCCGTCATCTTCGCCACTGGCGCCATCAAGGACGCGGACCTGAACATCCCGGGAATCGAACTCGAAGGCTCCTTCGGCGGCGCCGACTTCGTCTCTTGGTACGACGGCCACCCGGACGTTTCCCGCGAATGGCCGCTGGATGCCAAGGAAATCGCTGTCCTCGGCAACGGCAACGTAGCCCTGGACGTGGCCCGCGTGCTTTCAAAGCACGCCGATGACCTCCTGGTCACCGAAATCCCGGACAACGTTTACGCCGGCCTGAAGAACTCCCCGGTCACCGACGTCCACGTCTTCGGCCGCCGTGGCCCGGCACAGGTGAAGTTCACCCCGCTGGAACTCCGCGAGCTCTCGCACTCCAAGGACGTGGACATCATCCTCTACGCCGAAGACTTCGAATTCGACGAAGAGTCCGACCGCCAGGTCCAGACCAACAACCAGACCAAGACCATGGTTGGCACACTGACAAACTGGATCGCCGAGCAGCCCGAGGACCTCTCCGAGCTCACGGCCTCCCGCCGCCTGCACCTGCACTTCCTGCACAGCCCGGTGGAGATCGTGGACTCCCCGGAAACTCCGGGCAAGGTTGCCGGCATCAAGTTCGAGCGCACCGAGCTGGACGGCACGGGCAACGCCCGCGGCACCGGCGAGTTCATCGATTACCCGGTCCAGGCTGTATACCGCTCCATCGGTTACTTCGGTTCGGCCCTGCCGGACGTCGAATTCGACCACAAGAAGGGCGTCGTTACCAACGACGGCGGTCGCGTCCTGGACGCCGACGGCCAGCACGTACCGGGTCTCTACGCAACGGGCTGGATCAAGCGCGGCCCGGTGGGCCTCATCGGCCACACCAAGGGCGACGCCTTGGAAACCGTCACGTACCTGCTGGAAGACCGTGAAAACCTTCCGGTTGCCGAGGCTCCTGCAGCAGACGCCGTGGTGGATCTCCTCGATGCCCGCGGCGTGAAGTTCACCAGTTGGGAAGGCTGGCTGGCACTGGACGCCCACGAGCTCGCTCTCGGCGCAGCAGCCACTGAGGCCGGCACCTCCCACGGTGTTGAGGTCAAGCGTGAGCGCATCAAGGTAGTGCCGCGCGAGGACATGGTCAACATCTCCCGTGATGGCGTAGCCGCACAGGTCTAGCCTCCATAGATAGAGCGACGCGGGTCACCCCTTGAACTGCTCCCCGAGAGTTGGACTGAGAAATCAGTTCTGACTTTCGGGGAGCAGTTTTATGCAGGGAAGTAGTTCGTTATCCGAGGAGCAACGCGAAGTGACCGTTCAAGGATGCGGTCACTTCGCCTACAAATCAGTTCAGCACCAATCGAAGACCCAGCTTGGACCATCCAGGCTGGGTCTTCTCTGTACGGATTAGACAAGGTTGCCAAGATCAGTGCCGCCACACCAAGCAGCACCCAGATCGCAGCGCGCGAAACGATATTTGCTCATTCGTGACGCTGAAAATTGAACATTTCGCCGATTTCACGATTATTACTGACCCGAAAACAATTAAATGGCTCGATGATCAAAGAGATGCAATTATTCACTCACAAAGGAGACAGTGTTGTCTCCGTTTTGTGAGGGGGAGTAATGAAGATTGGAAACCTCAAAGCCGCTGGAGTTGTGACAATGGCGGCGGTGATATCGTTTGGAATTCCCGCTACGGCCCATGGGGCGTCGGACATCTACTACGCTTATCAGAAACCAATGGTGCAAGGGCAGCATGCAGAAAGCGGATACGGCGGCACGAATGTCGGCGGTGAGGGATTCATGAACTCCACCTTTGGCGGCAAGTTGTACATCCGAACCCGCGGAGATAACAGCGGTTATGTCTATGGCGGTATTGACATACCAAACCATGCCCGCGTCCGTTTTACACACCTGCCTGCCTCGTTGACTCACGGCGACTGCTGGTGGGGCTATGGGATTCAAATTCCAGGGACCACAGGGGTTGACTGTGCCAGGTCGCGACAGTAGACCCACTTGCACTTCAGGCCCGGCTTTCGACCCTCTTCCTTCAGGAGTAGTAAATGACCATTCCATCAAAGCGCTTAAAATCGACCGCCGCTGCCACACTCGCGATCTCCAGCTTGGCGTTGGCCATCTTCGCGTCACCGGCCCTTGCCACCAAAGAGGGCTCGCTGGCTCCGGACGCTTTGGTCCCTGCGTTAGGCCAAGAACAGCAGTCAAAAGATCTGCCGCCTTCAGCTGTAGCAGCGAGCCACGCCGTGTCGGACTTGGCGACGGATTCCGTGCGCCTGCTAAAGAAGACAACGAGCGCGTCGTACTACACGGCTGTGAGCTCCGACCGGTCAGAAGTCTGCCTGGTCGTGTCCCTCGATGCTCCGGCAGGAAACATCGCAACGGCTTGCATGACGCGGGAGCAGTTCAATGAGAACGGTCTTTCGCTTCATATCTGGGGCGATCAGTCAGCCGCTAACGCGAAGGGAGTTACCGCCTATCTGGTTCCTTCTGATGTCGAACTGGAAGCCAACCCCACAGCGAAGTCCCTACGGGCAGATTCGGTCATGAGTAGCCGGGCAAGCAGCCTACTCATAGTTGAAGGCCCCGATGACTTGCCTGCCACGGTCGAACTGCCGCGAAGCACATCACCGCGTGCGTTCGTTCTTAATCGACTGGACTAGGCAACGTGCCCAACACCAGTGTTATTCGAACGTTCGCATCAATGACGGTTACAGTTGCTTGGATATTTGTTCTTGGATTCCTCATGATCCAAATCCGAAGCGCCCACGACGGGATCATTACGGATTTTCTCGGGAACCCTGTTCAAGCCATCGTCCCGAGGGTCGCGTGGGAATGCCATCTTGCAATGGTGATTCTCAGTGCAGTCATAGGCTGGGTTTTCCGCGACCGTTTCTCGCCTCAAAAATCGAATGGTTCTGTGGCACCACTTTGGGGCGCAACACTGACCTTGGCCACGACGATGATCATCGCGATCATCATCGGGCAACCAGAAACTGAGCTGGGCCAGCGTACAAACACAATTGTGCTGCAGTGGCTGGTCGAGGGGGCATTCTCAGTAGCATCTGCAACTGTTCTCGGTATCCTCATTTCCTGGAACATCGCAAATTCAAGGAACCGGTTGCCGAACCGAGCACATGCCGAGCGTGGAGAGCGGTTGGATCCACAACCGTAGGAGAGGTCCCGGGTCGAACGGGATTAATATAGTCGGATCCCCACAGTGGATGGATCCGGAGTGTTGGCCCGGCACCTCTCACCTTGTCCTTTTCAACTGGCGGTACCCTGAAGCATGGACGTCCTGGTCATCGAAACTCCCCAGCTGGGCGACCGCAGCTACTTGGTGCATGACGGCACTGTTGCGTTGGTGGTCGACCCCCAACGGGACATTGACCGGGTTGAAGCCGCAGCCTTGGACGCCGGCGTGCAAATTACGCACGTGGCCGAGACGCACCTCCACAACGACTACGTCACCGGCGGGCTGATCCTGGCGGAGAAGCACGGTGCCGCATATCTGGTGAACGCCGACGATCACGTCTCTTTCTCCCGCGTCCCGGTCACTGACGGCCAGGTCCTGCGCGTCGGCCGGCTCACGGTCTCGGTAGTTGCGACCCCGGGCCACACGCACACGCACCTTTCCTATGTGGTGCGGGATGACGCGCACGACGGCGGCCCTGAGGCTGTCTTTTCCGGCGGAAGTTTGCTTTACGGTTCAGTGGGGCGGACGGACCTCGTCTCGCCGCACGACACCGCCAAGCTGGCCCATGACCAGTATTTGTCCGTGCGCCGCCTGGCGGATGCAGCCCGTCCGGAGGCCGCGCTGTACCCGACCCATGGATTTGGTTCGTTCTGTTCCATAGGTCCCGCGAGCCGCCAGGAATCGTCCACGATGGGCGCGCAAGCCAGGTCCAACCACGCCCTGACGGATCCCCACGAGGACCACTTCGTTGCAGAGTTGCTGGAGAATATCTCCGCCTATCCTGCCTACTACGCCCATATGAGCCCACTGAATGCGGCTGGACCTGGCCGGCCGGACCTGACAGTTCCTGACTCCGTTGACCCTGCGGAGCTGAGCCGGCGGTTGAGGGCAGGAGAGTGGGTGGTGGATCTGCGCCATCGGGTTGCCTTCGCTGATACCCACCTTCAAGGCAGCGTGAGCTTCGAATACGGACGCGGGGACAACTTCACCAGTTACCTCGGCTGGGTGATTCCGTGGAACCAGCCGCTCACGTTGCTGGGCCCACGCGGCAAGGTTGATCAGGCGATCCGAGACCTGGCGAGGATCGGCATCGACAACCCGGATGCCGCCGTCGGGCCTGACTCAACGGGTCTGGACATCGGTGCCCTGGCACCGGAGTCTCCCCGGGCGAGATACCCGCACGGGGACTGGACGTTGCTGATGAGAGAGCAGCAGCCGGGGGACGTGGTCCTGGATGTTCGCCGTCCGGACGAGTTTGAGGCCTCGCACGTGGCGGGTGCGCGGAACATCCCGGTCTACGAGCTCCCGGGGAAGATCACGGAGTTACCGGAGGCCCGGATCTGGGTGCACTGTGCCACGGGATACCGCGCGAGTGTTGCCGCGAGCCTGCTGGATCGGGCCGGGCGCGACGTTGTGCTCATCAACGCGAGGTTCAAGGATGCGGCCGGGGCGGGCGTCGAAACGAGCCCGTAAAAAGAAACGGGCTACCGTGGCGCCTGGTCCGAGCAGTAGTCCAGGTTCCGGTAGACGCTGCTGACGGCGGCGTCGGGGTCGTGTGCCTCAAGGGCGTCCACCAATTCGTCGTGGCCTTCGCGGGGGATGCCGTTGAAGCCGCCCTTGCGCTGTTGCCGGAGGAGGTCGTTGTGGAACACGCCGCCGAACGAAACATACAGCTGGTGGAGCAGGGGATTTCCTGATGCCAAGGCAACGCGCTCGTGGAATTCCCAGTCAGCGCTGGCCCACGTGGGGTAATCCTCCGCCTGCCACGCATCGTGGCGGAGCGCCAGGAGGCGGCGCATTTCGGCCAAATCCTCTGTGGTGGCGTGCTTCGTCGCCAGGCGGGCAGCCTGGGTATCCAAGCCGAGACGGACCTCCACAATGTGTTCCTGCGTGTGTTCCAGGTACATCCGCTGGGCCGCGCCTGACATTTCACTGTTGGCCCTGACATACGTGCCGTCTCCCCGGCGGACCTCCAACATGCCCGAGTGCGCCAAAGCCTTGATGGCCTCCCGCAGGGTTCCCCGCGAAACACCCAACGTGGACATCAGCTCAGGCTCCGCAGGGATGCGCTCCTGGAGCGGCCATTCGCCGGACTTGATCATGTCCCGCAGCTTGGAAGTGATCTCCTCGGCCAGAGCCGGGCGATGCGATGGAGTCAGGGTCATGCAGTCCTCGGTCCGGTCTTGGTGGCAGTGCGCTTGCTGGTGAGCAGGTGGCAGGTGACCATGAGCGCTACGGCCACAATGGAGAGCAGGCTCAGCGGCAGCACCCAGCCGCCGGTGGAGCTGTGGAGGAGGCCCATGCCAAAGGGACCAATGGCCGCAATCAAGTATCCCAGCGATTGGGCGATGGTGGAGAGCGCGGTAGTTTCCGCCGTCGACCGTCCGCTGCGGCTGATGATCACCAAGACCAGCGGGAAGATGCCCAAGCCGAAGCCGAACAACACGGCCGGCACAACGGCCAATGAGGTCGGCAGCCAGATCATGGCGGCGATGGCCAGCAACGTGGAGCTGCTGGCGAGATAGAGGGCGGGACGGAGCATGCCGGGCCGTGAGCCGAACGCAAGGAGGATCATGCCGGCAGCTACGGAGACCAGCTGCATGACACCAAACTGCAGGCCGCTTTCTGAAGCGCTGAGGCCCTGGGAAGTGAGGATGTAGGCGAACCAGCTCATCACGGCGTAGGCCAGGAAGGCCTGGAAAGTGAAGATGGCGGTGATCAGAATGCCCAGCCGGGTGCGGAGCAGCGGCCACATGGAGACCCGCGGCCGATCAGTCTTGGTGGCATTCCGGTGGGTGTGCAGGACTATGGGCAGGAAGCCGAGGAGGGCTGCGACACCCAGCAGGCCCCAGGCAGCCAGACCCATGGAGGGTGAGCCGAGTTCCTGCGCCAACGGAACGCTGACGACTGCGGCGAAGGTGGCGCCGCCGGACATGGTGAAGGTGTAAAGGCCGGTCATCATGGAGGTGCGCTCGGAGTAGTGCTCGCGGATGAACGACGGCATGGCCACGTTGCATACGGCCAGTCCGGACATGGCCAGGACGGTGCCACCAAGGAGGGCCCCTGTCACCGGAACGCCACGCACCAGCAAGCCGCCGGCCAGCAGCGCCAATGCGATGGCAATGGCTTTCTCGACGCCCACACGCCGGGTCAACCACGACGTTCCCATGCCTGCGACAGCAAAGCACAACAGCGGGATGGACGGCAGGATGGACGCGACCAGAGCGCCGTAGCCCAGCACCTGCTGCAGTTCGTGGAACAGTGCGGCGGCGCTGGTGATGCCCGCCCGCAAGTTCAGTCCGATAAGTACAACGGCAATAATGCCGACGACGGCGACGACGCGCGTCTTAGGGACCGCCTGCGCGGGGGAGACCAGAGGGATGTTTCCTGTAGTTGTCGTCAGAGAAGTCGTCGCCATATCTAAAGGTTAGACGTTTGACGTCTAATGTCCAGAGTTTTGTGGCGAAGCTCTCCGCCGGGGACTATGGGCTGCCTGGAGCGGGACCGCTCAGCGAGGGTTGCGCGAACCCAGGCGCTGCACCGCCAAGGCCAGCCACAGCTGCACCCGGTCCTGCGTCTGGGAGGGGTCGTAGCCCGTCAATTCGGTGATCTGTGCCAGGCGGTACCGCACCGTATTCCTGTGCAATGTCAGGGCTTCCGCCACTGCAGCCACTGACCCGTTGTGGTTCAAGTAGCTTTCCAGTGTGGCCACCAGTTCGGCACCGTGGGCGGCGTCGAACTTCCGCAGCGGCGTGAGGGACTCGCTGGCCATGTCGGCGAGAGGAACGTCCTCACTGGCGAGCAACAGGGACGTCAGGCTCAGGCGTTCGGGCTCGTTGACCGGCAAGCCGTGCGCCACGGCGTCGCGCGCTTCAAAGTAGCTCCAGCGCAAACCGTTCGGCTTCGTGTAGGCGCCGCCGATGCCGATCACGGCATGGATTCCGGCCTCCTGGAGGTGATCGCTGAGGCTCTTGGCCAAGGCAGTGGCGGAACTGCCGTCGTCGCTGATGACTGTGACCAGATCCTTCCCGACGACGGCGCTGACGCCGGCTTCCATTGCTTGGGGCAGCGAAATGCTGACCAGTTGCTTGTGGTGCGCTGCGGACTCCGCAACAAGCACCACGTTCTTCCTGGTGCTGTTGATTCCAACGCCGGCCAAACGCCGGGCGGCTTCGATGGTTTCCAGGGTGCCGTGGATGACGTCGTCCAACACCTGGCCCGCCATGGCCCGCTGGGACTGACGCTGCTTGACCATGTTGTTGAGCTCCACGCTGATCAGGTTCTGCGCGTAACTGACAATTCCCGAGTCCACGAACGGCTGCCGGAGCCAGAGCGTGCAGGCATCCCTGCGGCCGGTGGGAATCGGATACGACGCCCAACCATCCGCCGTCGGCGCCGGCTTCCCGGCCACGCTGTTGTAGAGCTGCGCGCTGAACTGGGTGAGCACAACGTCGGTGCGGAGCATGCTGCCCAGTTGCTTAAGGAGTTCGTTCAGGCCGCCGCCGGTGAGGAGTGAGCGGGCCAGGATCTGGTGCCCGGCCAGGAGCCGTTCCAGATTGGAATAGTGGTCCGCTGAATGCGACTCGGCCACCAGTTTTCCAATGGCGATGAAGGGGATTTCGTAGGGCACTTGCACCAGCGGAAGACCCCAGCGGTTGGCTTCTGCAATCAGTGCCTCCGGAACGGCCTCATGGGTGAGGCCGATGCCGAAGCCGATACCCACGGCGCCTGCGCGCTGGACCTGGCGGACGAAGCGCCGCTGGTCCGCGGCGCTCTTGAGGCGCAACCCCGTGGTGAGTACCAGCTCTCCGCCGCTGAGGAAGCGCTGCGGGTCTTCCAGTTCCGTCACGGCAACCCAGCTGATGTCCTGGCTCCACGTCGTCTCGGCGAGGCCGGCTTGGCGGAGTTTCAGGGAGGGGACTGCGACGAGGGATGCGAGGGACATTGCCATACTTAAAAGCGTAACCCGGCGCTGGTCAAGCGCACTAAGCCGGGGCTTCTTGTGTGTGCAGCTGACTATTCCTTGCACCCCCTCCCTGGCATAGGCTCTGATCAGCTAAAACCCATGCCCAGACACCGAAAGAGGTTGCACACCGTGGTTCAAACCTTGCAGAACTTCATCAACGGCGAATTCGTTACGCCGGCAGGTACGGGTCTTCTGGACATCGTGAACCCCACCAATGGGGAAATCGTTGCCAAGTCGCCCATTTCGGTGCAGGCCGACGTCGATGCTGCCATGACCGCAGCGGCCGGCGCCTTCAAGACGTGGAAGCACGTTACCCCGGGCCAGCGCCAGCTCATGCTGCTCAAGCTTGCCGATGCCGTGGAGGCCAACAGCGACGAACTCGTTGACGCCCAGCACCGCAACACCGGACAGGTGCGCTCCCTGATCGCCTCCGAGGAAGTTGCTGCCGGCGCCGACCAGCTCCGCTTCTTCGCCGGTGCTGCCCGCATCGTTGAAGGCAAGTCCGCAGGCGAATACTTCGAGGGCCATACCTCCTACGTGCGCCGCGAACCGATCGGTGTCGTCGCCCAGGTTGCGCCGTGGAACTACCCGTTCCTCATGGCCATCTGGAAGATCGGCCCCGCCCTGGCAGCCGGCAACACCGTTGTCCTCAAGCCCTCCGACACCACACCGGAATCCACCCTGGTGCTGGCACGCCTCGCCGGTGAGATTTTCCCCGCCGGCGTCCTCAACGTTGTCCTCGGCACCGGTGAAACCGGCGCCATGATGGTGGACCACAAGGTTCCCGGCCTGGTCTCCATCACCGGTTCCGTCCGCGCCGGCATCGCCGTGGCAAGCGGCGCAGCCAAGGGCCTCAAGCGCGCACACCTGGAGCTTGGCGGCAAGGCTCCGGCCATCGTCTTCAAGGACGCCGACATCAAGAAGAGCGCCGCGGCCATCGCCGAGTTCGCCTTCTTCAACGCCGGCCAGGACTGCACCGCCATTACCCGCGTGTTGGTGGAGGACTCCGTTCACGACGACGTCGTGGCAGCCATGGTGGAACACACCAAGACCCTGCACACCGGTTCGCAGAACGACGAAGACAACTACTTCGGCCCGCTCAACAACGTGAACCACTTCAACGCCGTCACCTCGGTAGTGGAGCACCTCCCGGCCAACTGCAAGATCGAAACCGGTGGCCACCGTGCAGGCGAGAAGGGCTTCTTCTTCGAGCCCACCATCATCTCCGGTGCCAAGCAGACCGACGACATCGTGCAGAAGGAAACCTTCGGCCCGGTCATCACCGTCCAGAAGTTCAGCACCGAAGAAGAAGCGCTCGAGCTCGCCAACGACGTCGAATACGCACTGGCCTCCAGCGTCTGGACCACCGACCACGGCACGGCCATGCGCATGAGCCGCGACCTTGACTTCGGTGCGGTCTGGATCAACACCCACATCCTCCTGACGGCAGAGATGCCGCACGGCGGCTTCAAGCAGTCCGGCTACGGCAAGGACCTCTCCATGTACGGCGTGGAAGACTACACGCGCATCAAGCACGTGATGAGTGCACTCGACGCGTAGCGCGTTCGCCCCACCCGTACGAATTTCCCAGAAAGGCAACCACCTCATGACCACCACCGCGAACGAACTCTCGTACCGCATCGAGCAGAAGCGCAACATCAACGGCGCCTTCCCCGGCCCCAAGTCGCAGGCACTCGCTGAGCGCCGCGCCGCCGTCGTTGCTGCCGGCGTCGCCTCCGGCGTCCCCGTCTACGTTGAAGACGCCGACGGCGGCATCATCCGCGACGTCGACGGCAACTCCTTCATTGACTTGGGCTCCGGCATCGCCGTGACCAGCGTCGGCGCGTCCGACCCCGCCGTCGTCGCTGCCGTCCAGGAAGCTGCCGCGCACTTCACGCACACCTGCTTCATGGTGACCCCGTACGAGGGCTACGTTGCAGTTGCCGAGCAGCTCAACCGCCTCACCCCGGGCGACCACGCCAAGCGCACCGTTCTGTTCAACTCCGGCGCTGAAGCGGTGGAGAACGCCGTCAAGGTTGCACGCCTGGCCACCGGCCGCGACGCCGTCGTAGCTTTCGACCACGCTTACCACGGCCGCACCAACCTGACCATGGCACTGACCGCCAAGGCCATGCCGTACAAGACCAACTTCGGCCCGTTCGCGCCCGAGGTCTACCGCATGCCCATGAGCTACCCGTTCCGTGAAGAGAACCCGGAGATCACCGGTGCCGAGGCCGCCAAGCGCGCCATCACCATGATCGAGAAGCAGATCGGTGGCGACCAAGTTGCCGCCATCATCATCGAACCCATCCAGGGCGAGGGCGGCTTCATTGTCCCGGCCGAAGGCTTCCTTCCGGCACTGTCGGCTTGGGCCAAGGAAAAGGGCATCGTCTTCATCGCTGACGAGGTCCAGTCCGGCTTCTGCCGCACGGGCGAATGGTTCGCCGTTGACCACGAAGGTGTTGTCCCGGACATCATCACCATGGCCAAGGGCATCGCCGGCGGCCTCCCGCTGTCCGCGATCACGGGCCGCGCCGACCTGCTCGACGCCGTCCACCCCGGCGGCCTCGGCGGCACCTACGGTGGCAACCCGGTTGCGTGCGCAGCAGCACTCGCAGCCATCGACACCATGGAACAGCACGACCTCAACGGCCGCGCCCGCCACATCGAAGAGCTCGCCCTGGGCAAGCTCCGCGAACTGGCCGGGGAAGTTTCCGTGGTTGGCGACATCCGTGGCCGCGGCGCCATGCTGGCCATCGAGCTTGTCCAGCCCGGCTCCAAGGAACCGAACGCTGAGCTCACCAAGGCCGTTGCTGCCGCCTGCCTCAAGGAAGGTGTCATCATCCTGACCTGTGGCACCTACGGCAACGTGATCCGCCTGCTCCCGCCGCTGGTCATCAGCGACGAACTGCTGATCGACGGCCTCGAAGTCCTCGCCGCAGCCATCAAGGCGCACGCGTAAGTCTTCACGCTGTAGGCAGGAGGAGGGCCGGGTTCATTCGTGGACCCGGCCCTCCTCCTTCGTTTATTCCCCCCAGTTCGCCGGAGAGCGCCTAGTTCACGGGAGCTTTCCGGGCGTTCTCGCACCGTTCCCGCGTTCTCGGCGGGCGGACCGCGGAACGCACGACGCCGGAACCCGCCTAGGTGCCCAGCGTCAGGTTCTTCTGGTGGCCATGTCCGTCGAGCTGGACCTCGATGACCAGGGGGTTGGCGCTCAGTAAGGACACCCCGGCGTCTGAATCCACCAGCTTGCTCCACGCCGAGTCATCGAGGGTGATCCGCAGTGAGGATTGCGTCCGGGACGGGTCTGCCACGGACAGCGTGAGCTTGTCTCCGGCCTGGTGCGCGGACACGGTGCACGGCCCGGACGCTGTGTACCCGCCGGCTGAACCTGTCGCGAAGAAGTTGGCCATGACCACCTTGTCTTTGGCTACCTCCACCATCTGCACTTCGGCAGAGTTCGCCAGAACTTTCACATCGGGATTCGCGGACTGGGAGAACGTGGTGGAATGGCCGGCAGCAGGCAGAACCATATACGCGTAGCCGGACGCCACCGGGTCTGTGCCATGGCGGTGCGTGATGGTCACGTAGTCCCGGGAGACGGGATCCGTGCTGCCACCGGTATCCGCCCCGGAGTTCACGTCGAACCAGCTACCTGTCCGGCGGACCACGGCCACTTCGGGGTTGCCGGAAGCCCCCGGCGCATCCAGGAACACGTAGCCGCCATGACCTTCAAGGTGCACGGACCTTTTCACAGCCACCGCCGCGTCTCCGGCCGCCATGGTCCTGTTCCGGGAATCGGTGCGCAGTGCCGGAACAGAACCGGCGGCGAAGGACCTGTTTTCCACCGTAGTCTGAACGGCCGAACCACCGGTACCGGTAATGCCCGCACCGAGGCAGACCACGGCATCATCGAGGAAGAACCACGACTTCCGGCCGGACAGCGTCTTGTTGTGATTGAGGTGGTCCATGCCGATGACGCCCCAGCGGTCGTCGACAGTGAGTCCGCCTGCGAAAGCCTGGAAGGCACGGGGGATTCCGGTCCCGGCAGCTCCAGCGCCGCTGGCACGAACCTGGTCATTCACGGTAGTGCCAGGCAGGGCATAGGGATCCACAGTGGGCCAGAAGTCAGCGCTGAACTGGGACGGATCGGTTCGCGTGTAGAGGAAGGTCATGCCATCGCCTTGGTACCAGCCGAGGTTGTTCTCGCTGTTGCCCCACTCGTAGCGGCCGATGCGCTTGGAGGAGAGGTTCACGGTGCAGCCCCACTGGGGGCGGTGGTGGACCAACCTGTCCTGGTCGGCGAACATACGGCTGTAAACGGGCGCGGGTGCGGCAACCACCGCGGCGTCTGACAGGACGCCGAGGGACAGCAGCGACTTTGCCAGGCTTTGGGTTGGATGCCCCACGAGTTTCTGGTCCGCGCAGCGCTCCAACCAGCCCTTGGCCAGAGCCAGGAACCGTGAACGGTACGGTTCGTCGCAGCCCGGTGCCAGCAACAGGACCGCAGAGATGAGCCCGAAGCCGCTGACGTAGTCGGGTTCGCGCTGACGGGAGACCGCACGCCCACGGATGGTGTCCATGATGCGTCCGTCCCACACGAACGGGGCGTAGGTGTCCTCCACGGCGTCGAGTAGCACTGACCGCTTGGGGTCGTTGATTGCCCAGGTGCTTCCGCCGAGCATTGCGATGATCTCGGCGATTCCCGCCAACGCCACCACCCCGTATGTCCCTGCGTAGGGGAGGTAGGAGTGCTGGACGTAGGACCCGTCGGCGTAGAACCCGTCGCCACTGGTGACGTAGGTGAAGACGCTGTTGACCCCGCCGCGCACGGTATCGCTCAAGGCATCGCGTCCCAGCGCGATCTCGCTGGGGTTGTTGTCCAGGATGCCCCGCATGCAGCAGGCCAAGGACTTATCCACGCGGTTGGCGCCGGTCTCCGCCAAGGATGTGGCACGGCCGCGCCAATTCGGGTTGGGAGCGAACCAGCGGACAGCTGCCAACAATGCCGTCCGAAGTTCCTCCGGGACTTCATCATGGAGGAGTGTCAGGATGTCCACGGTCTTGCGGGGAACGCCGATCTCCCAGAACCACCAGTTGCCTGCTGCCTTGATGGACGGCTTGTACGCAGTGCTGCTGAGAAGTTGAAGCCCAGCAACAATGTCTGCGGCCAGCTCAGGGTTGGCCGCAAGGGGGTTGCCCGGCACCGCGTATCCAAGGGCCATGTCATAGAGGCGGTTGAAGTGCAGGCCCATGTTGCCCGTGGCTGCTGTGGACTGACCGATGCCAGTGAGGGGTATGTCGGACCACAACGACGTCCGTGCAGCGGTCTTGTCCATGGACGTCCACCACTTTTCGGCGGTCTTGCCCATTCCTTCGAGCTGAGCTGCGAGCTCGGGGATGTCGGCGGCGCTCCGGCCGCCGGTGAGCACCAGCCGTCGTCGATCGACCAGTTCCTTCAAGCCCGCCTCGGAGGCAGCAAAGGATGGTCCGGCGTGGGAAAGAAGAGCACCCGCGAGGGCGGCTGCACCGGCGGTTCGAAAGAGGGTCCTGCGGCTCACTGTGGGTCCATTGACGTTCAAAACTGCTCCGTTCACAACTGTTTCAGGCGTGGGGGTGGATGGGGTGGCGAAAGTTTCCGCAACCTTATGTCCGGTTCCCGGGCACCTCAACAGAAATGAACAAAAGTGCTCAGGTCTTGTTGGGTGCCGAAACCGAGTCCCGGATGACTATGTGGGTGCCGACGGTAAGGGTGTTGTCAGAGGAGGCGCCGGCGTCGTGCGGCGACTGGGACAGGGCCAACCGCACGGCTTCCCGCCCCAGTTCTTCAAGCGGAACGCGGACTGTGGTGAGACGGGGGCGCAGCTCGCTGGCCACCGGAACGTCGTCGTAGCCAACCACCGAGACATCCTGGGGAACCCGGATTCCGCGTTCCTCGAGCGCCTCCAAAATGCCGGCCGCCACGAGGTCGTTGGCGCCGAAAACCGCAGTGAAGTCGATCGCCTGGTCCAGGAGCTCGCGCATGCGGCTGTATCCGAAGCCACGGCCAAATGCGCCCTCGTGGACCAGCGAAGGATCCCTCTCAATCCCGCGCGCATCCAAGGCGCGGTAGAAACCTGCCAGCCGGGAGGCCGTCGTCGAGAAATCGCGGGGGCCGCCGACGTAAAGGATCCTGCGGTGTCCCTGGGAGATCAGGTAGTCCGTGATCGCGAAGGCACCACCCTCGTTGTCGTAGGTGACCATTTTGGTAGGGACTCCGACTCCCAACGAAGGGCGTCCGCAGAGGACCAACGAGGAGCCGGCCGCCGCCAGTGCGCGGGCGCGGTCAGCCATTTGCTTCCTGTAGCGGGGGTCATCCGAAGCGCCACCCACCAGGATCACGGCATCGGTGCGCTGCTCGCGCATGAGGTCCACCAGCGCGAGTTCTCGTTCCTTGTCACCGTGAGTGGCGGTGATCAGGCACATGCGCCCTTCGGCGCTCGCCTGCCGTTCGACGCCGCGGGCGATGTAGGCGAAGAAGGGATCGGCGACGTCGTTGATGATGATTCCGACTGTGCGGGTGGTGGCTCCGGCAAGGGCACGGGCATGCGCATTGGCCACGTAGCCGAGGTCGGTCACGGACCTGAAGATGCGCTCGCGCGTGGCTTTTGCCACCGGGTAGTTGCCGCTCAAGGCCCTCGAAACGGTGGCCACCGACACGCCTGCCGCCTGCGCGACGTCGGCAATGGTGGCGCCGCTGCCGCGGGCATGGATCGGATCTGTGGGGGAGCTTTTCTCAGTCACTAAGCGATTCTCGCAAGATCCGCGGCCAATACCGGATAGGCCAAGGGCAAGCCCTTGCTCAATCGGCGTATTTCCATCACGGCGTGGCTGCCCAAACGGTGGATTTCGTTGCCCATCGCCCCCGCAATGTGGGGTGTCAGCACCACATTGGGCAGAGTGTGCAGCACGGAGCTGGCTGGGAGCGGCTCTGGATCTGTGACGTCAAGATACGCGTCCAGCCGTCCGGAAACCAGCTCGGCGGTCAGTGCGGTGGCATCGATGAGGGCGCCGCGGGCCGTATTGATGACCAGGGTTCCGTCCTTCATGCGGGCAAGTTGCTGCGCGCCGATGATGCCCCGCGTTTCGGCGATGTCCGGTGCGTGGACGCTCACAACATCGGACATCGCGCACAACTGGTCCAGTCCGACGGTTTCAACGCCAAGTTCTGAGGCGTCGACGGCGGTGAGGTACGGATCGTAGACCAGCACCCGGGCATCGAGGTTCTTGAGCAGCCCGATCACCAAGCGGCCGACGCGGGAGGCGCCCACCAGTCCGACGGTCACGCCGTTGGTTCCAATACTGGGGAAGCCGGAGGCGTTGCGGGATGCCCCCGTGCTGCGCAATTGTTCACTGAACCGCCGAGCCCGTTTGAGGCCCATGACGATTGCCGCGAAGGTGAACTCGGCTACCGGCACGGCGTTGGCTGCAGCCGAAGAGGACACCTCGATCCCGCGGGCGTAGACCTCGGGGGACAGGAAGGTCTTGACGGTACCTGCGGCATGGACGATGCAACGCAGCTCCGGCAGGCGGTCCAACACGAAAGCATCGATGATGGGTGCGCCCCACCCTGTGATGAGCAGCTGCGCCCCGGCGAGCTTCTCCAATGAACCGGGGACTGAGAAGTCAGCAACTGGCTCGGCGTCCAGGAGGGTAACCATTCCGCGGAGACGCGCGAGGTCCTCGGCGCTGAACAGGGTGCGCAGGTTGTTGCGGCCCATCACGAACGCAGCCTTGATGGTGCCGGCGTGCTGGAGGTTGGTGGTCACTGCGGTTCCGTCCGGTTCGTCTATAGAAATCTATAGAAAGCGCTTGCTATTACCAGTCACCCTAGGCGGCCATTTGAAATCCTGTCAATCCCGCGGAATCAACGTTTGTATGGTTTTGAGCATGTTATTGACATCACACCTTGCGACTGGGTAGCTTCTTCTCCATAGTAAACGCTTACTATTTCTAGCCACTGAGCGCTCCAGGCGCCGGGCCACTCCATATCCGCCCCCGCGGCGCAGACAGAGGAAATACATGAGCAGCAACAGCCAGACACTCACGCCGCAGGCGACGCCCGACGTCGGCGGGCCGGCAACGGTGGCGGAAGGTCGCCGTCGGGGTCGACCACTCAAGGAAGCAGCCCCAGAGCACGCCCGCAAGAAGAGCCTTGTGGCACGGATCCGACGCGACAAAGCGATGTTGCTGCTGATCGCCCCGGGCTTCGTGTACTTCGTGGTGTTCCACTATGTCCCGCTCGCCGGCAACATCATCGCGTTCCTCGATTACAAGCCGTATCTCGGCTTCATGGACAGTGTCTGGGTGGGGTTGGATAACTTCGCGGCTATGTTCCAGGACGGCGCATTCTGGGAGGCCCTCCGCAACACGCTGGTGATCACGGGCCTCCAGTTGGCCCTCTTCTTCCCGGTTCCCATCTGCCTGGCCCTGCTGCTCAACAGCATCGTGTCCAACAAGATCCGGAAGTTCGTGCAAAGCGTTGTCTACCTGCCGCACTTCATCGGTTGGGTCATCATCGTGGCGGTCTTCTCCGAGGTCCTCGGCGCTACCGGGGCCGTTCCGCACCTGCTGGAAAACCTGGGCGTGCCGCGCTTCGATGCCATGACCACGCCGGAGTTCTTCCCCTTCCTGGTGACCATCCAGTCCATCTGGAAGGACGCCGGCTGGGGCACCATCATCTTCCTGGCAGCCCTCATGAACGTGGACCAGGAACTCTACGAGGCCGCAGCGGTGGACGGGGCCAACGCCCGGCACCGGCTCTGGCACATCACCCTCCCCGGGATCATGCCCGTGATCGTCCTGTTGCTCATCCTCAACCTGGGCAGCATTCTTTCGGTCGGTTTCGAGCAGATCGTCCTGCAGCGCGACAACGTGGGACCCGGTGCAGGCGAAGTACTGGATACCTACGTCTACTTCCACGGCATCCAGGACGGGCAATGGGGGCCGGCCGCCGCCGTCGGACTCGTCAAGGGAATCGTCGGCCTGTTCCTGGTCCTCGGCGCCAACAAGCTCGCGCATTTCTTCGGACAGGAAGGTGTCTATTCCAATGGCAAATCCAAATAGCACGTTGGTGGCCGGCCCGCGCCGCCGCCCGAAGTCCAAAGACACCCGGCCCGTCTGGATGGAAAAACCCAAGCCTGCCGTGCAGGTTTTCAAAGCGATCGCGTTGGTGGCCATCTGCTTCCTGGCCCTCTATCCGCTGCTGGCAGTGCTGGCCACGAGCCTTTCCAGCCAAAGCGAGATCGCCAACAACAACGGACTGGTCCTGTTCCCCAAAGAACCGACCTTCGCCGCGTACCAGACCATCTTCGCCGGCGGTGTGGTCACTGACGCGCTGATCCGGTCCCTGGTCATCACCACCGTGGGCACCGCCCTGTCCCTGGTGGTCACGGTAGCGATGGCCTACGGCCTAACCCGCCGCGACCTCGTGGGCGGACGCTTCTTCCTCATGACCGCTCTCTTCACCATGCTGTTCAGCCCGGGCATCATCCCCAGCTTCCTCATGGTCAAGGAGCTTGGACTGCTGGACAGCTACGCAGCCTTGGTCCTGCCCACCTTGATGAGTGCCTTCAACCTGGTGGTGGTCCGGTCCTTCTTCATGAACCTTCCCCAGGAGCTGTTCGAGGCCGCAAAGATCGACGGCGCGGGGGACTTCCGGATCCTGGTCCAGATGGTGCTGCCCCTGTCCCGCGGGGTGCTGGCCGTCGTCGGGCTTTTCTATGCCGTGGGTTACTGGAATGCGTTCTTCAACGCCATGCTCTACCTGAACGATGACAAGTGGCCGTTGTCCATGATCCTGCGCCAGTACGTGCTCCTCGGCCAGCCCATGGGTGACTCCGCAGTAGCCGAAATCGCGGTGCCGTCTCAAGCGATCCAGATGGCCGTCGTCGTGATTTCCCTGATCCCCATTGTGATCGTGTTCCCGTTCCTTCAGCGGTACTTCACCAAAGGCGTCCTCACCGGCGCCATCAAAGGCTAGTCAAACCATTTGTGAAAGGGCATCCCATGAAATCGATCCAGACTTCCGGCCCCAGCCGCCGGAACTTCCTTTCCGTCACGGGCATTGGCGCCCTGGCGCTGTTCAGCGGCGGGGCCTTGGTGGGTTGCGGTCAGCGAACCACCAGCGTGGCCTCGAATGCCAGCGAGGCGTTGCTCCCCACGCACATGCCCCTTAAAGCGGCCGCGGCGGACATCGCCGGCACGGCGGAGGGCGTGCCGGCGGCGTTCTACAAGTACCCTGCACCGTTCCGAAGCGTGCAGGCTGCGCCGCTCAACGGTGGCAAGATCACAGCGATCACCAACCTCTTCGGCACGGCGCCCAACGCCAGGCCGGACAACCCGGCGTGGCAGGCCATAGAGGCACGCCTGGGCGGGCAGGTGGAGATCACCTCGGTTTCCTCGGATGATTACGCCACCAAGTTCAACACGATCATTGCAGGCGGCGAGCTCCCCGACCTCATGCTCAACGACGGCGCCGCAGTGCCCAATATCGTGGAGTTCCTGCAGGCGAAGTGCGCGGACCTGACACCGCTGTTGGGCGGCGACAAGATCAAGGACTACCCCAACCTGGCAGCCATCCCGGAAGTGTTCTGGAAGCAGACCGTCCAGGCCGGCAAACTCTTTTCGCTGCCCATCCCGCGTAACCTGACGGGTGGCTCCGGCTTCGTGAACCAGACCCTGTTGGAGAACGTGGGCATCAAATCCACCGAGGACATCAAGGACAAGGACGATTTCTACCGGGTGGCCAAGGAGCTCACCAACCCATCCAAGAACCAGTGGGCATTGGGCAGCACCAAGTTTGGCCTCACGATGCTCCACCACATGTTCCGCACGCCGAACGTCTGGAAGAACGACGGCGGCAAACTCACCAAAGCGTTCGAGACGGACGAATACATGGCCGCCATCGAGTTCGCAGCAAAGCTCTACAAGGACGGCCTGTACGTGCCGGGTTCCGAGGGCTGGACCAAATCCCAGATGGTGAACGCCTTCATCTCCGGCAAAGTCGCGATGATCTATGACGGCCTTCCCGCGTACATCGGACCCACCGGCTACGGCCGCAGCATCCCCGCCGCGAACAAAGCCAACAAAGCCGTGCCGTTCATCCCCGTGGGCCACGATGGTGGGAAGGCCCAGACCTGGCTGGACAACATCACGTTCGCCACCGTCATGCTGAAGAAGGCGGACGAGGCCAAGCTCAAGGAAGTCCTGGCCGTTGCCAACTTCCTGGCGGCCCCGTTCGGCAGCGAAGAGTACCTGCTGCTCAACTACGGTGCAGAAGGAGCGGACTACACCCTGGATTCCAACGGCAACCCGGTGGTCACCGAACGTGCCTTGCTGGACAACGCCGTGCCGTGGAAGTACCTCGCCGCTCCGCAGCAGGTTGTCTACGATCCCAGCAACAAGGACATCGTGGACGTCATGCATAACGCCTACTCCAAGCTCATTCCGCTGGGTGTCGAAGACCCTTGCGGCACTCTGTTCAGCCCCACGAACGCCAGCAAGGGCTCCAAACTGGGCCAGCCCGTGTCCGACGCCGCCACGGCAGTCATTGCCGGCCGTGGCACCATGGATGCACTCAAGAGCGCTGTGGCTGACTGGAAGAAGAACGGCGGAGACACCATCCGCGGCGAATACGAATCGGCACTGGCCAAGTAGCTGGCCACCATCATCTGACTCGAACTTAGGACCCGAACACCGTGACACAGTCCCTGCCCAAGCTGCCAAGCCCGCCTTCCCTGCCCCAGTTGTCGTGGCTGCCCGAACCCGACACCGTCCAATCCCCGTTCACCGGCTGGACCCGCAACCACTGGGAAGCCACGGCTGACCACTGGCTGGAACACATCCGTGAATATTCCAGCCCGTTGAAGGCAAGTCCACGACTCCCTGGCCCTGTGACCCGCGACGGCGAGCGCAGGGAGGGTATGGAAACCATTGGCCGCAGCCTGCTGATGGCTGCGCCCCGGATCGCCGGAGCACGTGGCCAGGACCGGCTGGGTTTGGCGGCCTGGTACCGGGAGGCGTTGCTGGCGGGCACTGATCCTGACGGCCCGGAGAGTTGGCCTTTGGGCGTTACCTGCAAGTCTCCGTTGTTGGGGGTGACCAACTCGATCGTGGAGGCGGCCAACATCGCCTTCTCGCTCCACATCGCAAGGGAGTGGCTGTGGGAGCCGTTGGCGGCGGGGGAGAAGAAGCAGGTTGCCGACTGGTTGCGCCACCATGCCCGGCTTGAGGTGTGGGGCAACAACTGGCAGCTCTTTCCCGCCATGGCCGAGGGTTTCCTGCGTTCGGTGGGCGAGGACGTGTCGGGCTGCATTGGGGCGCGGAACGTGGCGCGGGTGGAGTCCTGGTACTTGGGTGATGGCTGGTACACGGATGGGCCGGAGCACTCAATCGACTACTACAACGCGTGGGCCATCCACCCCTATTTGTGGGCTTGGTATTCGATGACCGGTCGGCAGGACACCCCTGAAGGCCGCCGTCACTTGGAACGCTTGCGTGAGTTCGTAGGCACGCAGAGCCTGATGTTCGCCAGCGACGGCGCAGTGCTGCATGTCGGGCGATCCCTGGCGTACCGTACTGCTGTCCTCGCGGCACTGTGGTGTGCGGAAATCTCGGGTGTGAACCCGATGACCCCAGGGGCCACGCGTCGGCTCGCGTCAGGGGTACTGGCCAACTTCACCGCGAAAGGCGTTGGCGTTGATGGACCGCCGAACCTGGGCTGGTACGACGAGCACCTGGGATCCTGCCAGGCGTACAGCGGGTTCGGTTCGCCGTATCTGGCAGGCATTGGATTCCTTGGCTTGGCGCTGCCGCCGGAGCACAGGGTGTGGCAGGACGTGGAAGAGCCTCAGCCCACCGATGGACCGGCTGCGGTGCGGGTCTTGCCTGATATCGGCTGGACTATTAGCGCTGACGGCGGTCTGGTTCGGCTGACCAACCACGGCAGCGACCATAGTGGTCTGCCCGTGGGTGGCGGTACGGACCCCGACGATCCCCATTACGCCAAGTTCTCATATTCAACGCACACGGCGCCGGGTACGGGAACTGCGTGGGAGGACAACGTGGATGGTCACCTTGCTTTGTTGGGGTCCGACGGCGTGGCGAGCCGCCGGTGTTCCCTTCGCGCCACCCGCACGGAAGGACTCGCCAGCGGATCCGTCCACGTCCCACAGCAATATGGAAAGTCCCTCCCTGGGACGGCAGTCACCACCGTTTCCGTGGTGGACGGAATTCACGAGTTGCGGTGCCACTTGGTCCAGGGGCCCGCGGAGTATTCCGTCAGGGAGGGCGGACACTCGGTAGCCGGAGCCCAATCCGTGCAAGCAGGCTTAACCGGGGACACGGCATGGGTCAGCAACGGCGACGTTTTCGCGTCCGTCACCGCCGTGTATGGCTGGGCGGAGCCAAAGACCACCCGCTACACGGGAGCCAACGCCATGGGCGAGCACTCAGCTGTGCCGGCCCTGAGCGCGCAGCGCAGCACCAACGAAACAGTCCACATCGCGCTCCACACCCTGACCCGGGGCCAGGCTCCGGTGCCCGAAGCGCTCAAGGCGGCCGCCGCCGTCGTGGTTTCCGGTACTGAAGTGTTTGTCAGGTGGGCGGGTGGTGCCCAGCAAGCTTTTGATCTGCGCACGTTCGTGCCGTGGGATGGGCAGGTGGGAAAGTGATCGAGCTCAAGTACGGAGCTTCCCGGGCGGAACCCCGGCAAGATGCGGCCATGCAGCGATTCCGCGGTCACCGGGTTGGACAGTTCATCCACTGGGGCCTCTACTCGCTGCCAGCCGGCCGCTGGGAAGGTAAAGATGTCGAGTTCGCTGCTGAGTTCCTTCCGCGGGTTGCCAAGATTCCCCAGCAACGTTGGGAGGCCTTGGCGAATGACTTCACGCTGGCCGATTTCGACCCCGAGCGGTGGGCGGACACGGCGGTGGCCCTCGGCGCCCGCTACCTGACCATCACCACCAAGCACCACGACGGCTTCTGCTTATGGCCAAGCGCCCACACGGACTTCCACATGGGCAACACTCCTTCCGGGCGCGATGTCCTGGCAGAGCTCATTCAGGCCTATGAAGCCCGGGGGATTGACGTCAACTTCTACTACTCGGTGCTGGACTGGCGGCATCCGGACTGGCGCTTCACGTTGGAGAACGACGCCGACCATGCGGCTTTTGCGCGCTACCTGGACTTCGCGAAGAAGCAGTTGGAGGAACTGGCGGAACGGTATCCGAGCGTCAAGGGCTTCTGGTTCGATGGCACGTGGGACGAGTCCGTGAAAGCCAACGGGTGGTGGACCTGGGAAGTCGAGCGGATGCTGAAGGACCGGATTCCCGGCGTGGTGGTCAACAGCCGGCTCCGGGCGGACGACCTCGGCGCCCGGCACGTCGATTCCAACGGAGTCCTCATGGGCGACTACGAAAGTGGTTACGAGCGCAGGCTGCCGGAGCCGTGGGACAGCAGTGTGGCCGGGCGTGATTGGGAAGCCTGCATGACCATCCCGCAGGCCAGCTGGGGATATCACCAGGGACCATGGGCGCAGTCGACGGTGAAGCACCCTTGGGATGTGGTGGACATGATCGCCCACTGCACGTCACTGGGCGGCAACTTCCTCCTCAACTTCGGACCCCGCGGCGACGGCTCCATGGCTCCGGCCGAGATGGACATTGCCACCCATGTAGGAGAGTGGCTCTCAGCCCACGGGGAGGCGATCTACGGGTGCGGTTTCGCCGAGGGCTGGGACTATCCGGGGTGGGGGTACTTCACCCGCTCTAACGACGGCAACGTCTTCGCGATTGTCACGCGTGCTCCGGCATCCGGGCGGATCCGGCTGCAGTTGCCGGCCGGAATGGCCCTCACTGGCGTGAGGTTGGTGGGCTCCGGAAAGCACCCATTCAGACGGCTTGCGGACTCGCTGTTCGAGTTGGACATTGAGAGTGCCTCGGGTGCCGGGCCGCTCGTGTTCGCGCTGGAAGCCGGGACACTGGCCAGGCCGGCGTCCGAAAAGGAGCCCAACCCGGACGTGCTGGACTAGGGCTTCGCCTTTGAGTTCGCGGGAACGGTGCCAATTCGTCCGGAGAACTTCGGCGATCTGGCAGCTTTCCCGCGAATTCGGTGAGTGGGCGGGCCGGATTCAGGCGCCAGCAGCAGCCAGCCGGGCCTTCTTCTTCAGCACGGAGTTCTTCCGCGTGGTCCGCAGCATGTCGATGGTCAGCAGGATCAGTGCAAGCCACACGACGCAGAACCCGATCCAGCGGGCCGTGGTCATGGTCTCGTTGAACACCGTCAACGCCACGACGAACTGGAGGACCGGGGCAAAGTATTGCAGCAGCCCGATGGTGGTCATCGGCAAGCGGCGGGCTGAGGCACCGAAGAACAGCAAGGGCACCGCAGTGATGACACCCGAGGCCACCAGCAACCAGAAGTGGCCGGCGCCCAGTGTGGTGAGTGTTTGAACGCCCGTCACGCCCAGGACCACCATGGTGATGACGGCGAAGGGGGCCAGCACTACGGTCTCCACGCTGAGGCTGGTGAGGGCGTCCACTTTGGGTCCAACACGCTTTTTGACGAAACCGTAGAGGCCGAAGCTGAAGGCGAGGATCAGAGCGATCCACGGAAGTTGGCCATAGGAGAAGGTCAGGACACCCACTGCGACGAAGCCGATGCCCACCGCAGCCCACTGCAGGGGACGCAGCTTTTCCTTGAGGACAAAGACGCCCAAAAGGACTGAGACCAACGGATTGATGAAGTAGCCCAGAGACGTCTCAACGGCGTGGCCGGTGGTGACCCCGAAAGTGTAGGTGAGCCAGTTGATGGCGATCAGGCCCGCTGCCAAGGCCAGGGGGCCGAACACGCTGCGGTCCTTCACCGCGGCACCGAAAACCCGCCAGGCCCGGGTGATGGTGATAAGCAGTGCGCAGAAGATCAGGGACCAGACAATCCGGTTCGCCACGATTTCGACTGCGCTGGCCGGCATCAGGACGAAGAAGTACAGAGGAAGAAGGCCCCACAGGCCATAGGCGCCGATACCGAAGAGGATGCCCGCTGTCGACTCGCTCCGCACGGGCTTGCCGGATCCGGCGCTACGTTTGCCGACGCCGCCGGTACTTTGCCCGCCGTCCCCGACTGCCGTCGTCGTGGGCTGGCTTGAAGAGGAAGAGCTGGCAGCTATCTGATCCGGAGTCGACACATTGTCGCCAACACCATGCAGGCACGCAATATTCCGCAATCTTGGTGAATTTCCGTGACTCCTGCCATATAAGCGGCCGGGCGTGGGGTGGACCTCTAGAATTGGAATCTGCGCGCCCCAACAACGGCGTGGCTCACTGCTTCGGAAGGGCTAACGGTGTCCAACTCAGCCGCAACCACCCCCCAACGTCCGCTTCGCGTTGCCATCGTTGGGGCAGGCCCCGCCGGCGTGTACGCCGCGGATATCCTGACCAAATCCAACGTGGTCAAGGACGGCGAAGTCGAGGTCAGCATTGACCTCTTCGAGGCATACCCGGCGCCGTACGGGCTGATCCGCTACGGCGTGGCTCCCGATCATCCGCGCATCAAGGGCATCGTCAACGCGTTGCACAAGGTCCTGGATCGCGGCGATATCCGGTTCCTGGGCAACGTGACCTACGGCAGGGACCTGACGCTCCACGACTTCCGGGCCTTCTACGACGCCGTGATTTTCTCCACCGGCGCCATCAAGGACGCGGACCTGAACATCCCGGGGGTCGAACTGGAGGGCTCCTTCGGCGGCGCCGACTTCGTTTCCTGGTACGACGGACACCCGGACGTTCCCCGGGACTGGCCGCTGGACGCCCAAGAGATCGCGGTGATCGGCAACGGCAACGTGGCCTTGGACGTGGCCCGGATGCTGGTCAAGCACCCGGAGGAATTACTGGTTACGGAGATCCCGGACAATGTCTTCGGCGGGCTGAAGAAGTCTCCGGTCACCGACGTCCATGTCTTCGGTCGCCGTGGCCCGGCACAGGTGAAATTCACCCCCTTGGAACTGCGCGAACTGTCCCACTGCAAGGACGTGGACATTGTCCTGTACCCGGAGGACTTCGAGTTTGACGAGGCCTCGGATGAAGCCATCAAGTCCAACAACCAGATCAAGACCATGGTCAACACCATGACCAACTGGCTGGTGGAAGAGCACGCCGAATCCGAGCAGCCTTCCTCCCGACGCCTACACCTGCACTTCCTGCACAGCCCCGTGGAGATCCTCGATTCGCCGGAAACTCCCGGCAAGGTCTCGGGGATCAAATTCGAGCGCATGCAGCTGGACGGAACGGGCAACGTCAAGGGAACGGGCGAATTCATCGAATACCCGGTGCAGTCCGTCTACCGTGCCATCGGCTATCACGGTTCCCCGCTGGAGGAGCTTGAGTACGATGCCCGCCGCGGCGTCATACCGAACGACGGCGGTCGCGTCCTGGGTGCCGATGGCGAGCCCGTTCCGGGAATCTATGCCACCGGCTGGATCAAGCGCGGACCGGTGGGACTGATCGGCCACACCAAGGGCGATGCCTTGGAGACCATTGGTTTCCTCCTCGAAGACAGGCTCAATCTGCCCCCGGCCGAAAACCCTGATCCGCAGGCCATCATCGATCTCCTTGAGGAGCGCGGCATCGAGTACACCACCTGGGAAGGCTGGAACCGGCTGGATGCCCACGAAGCCGCATTGGGTGCTGCGTGGTCCGCCGGCGAAGGCGACGGAGACGGTGTGGTCCGTGAGCGCATCAAGGTTGTTCCGCGCGAGGAAATGATCCGGATCTCCCGCGGCTGACATTCTCCAGTCCCCGAACTAGACTTCACCGTACTGTCCCGCCCAGCACACGTGCAGAGCATTGTTGATGCGGACTACCAGGGAGTTCGATGAGGAATCCAATCCATCCGTCTGTTCCAGGCAGCGAAGCCGCGGCGCTGGTGCAGAAGCGTGCCCTGATGGGCCACGAGCGTTTGGACTCCCTCCGTCCCGGAACCACCCAGGACGGAATCACCCACGACATCGTGGGTCTCCGCCGGTTGGTGCGTGAGTCTTGGCAGCGTTCGGCCAGCCTGCAAGCCAATCCCGACGTCGCTGAGGCTCCCCTCGCGATGGACCAGGACGAGCTGGAGGAATACCGCCGGCAGCATCCGCTGGCCACCATCATGCCCGTGATCAAGAAGTTGCTGGTCCAACCCAGCCATGACAGCGGCCTGTTGGTGGCGGTGGGCGACGACGTCGGCCGGCTTCTGTGGGTAGATGGCGACCCGGTGATGCAGCGCCGCGCTGAAAGCATGATGTTCGTGGCGGGCGCCGACTGGTCCGAAGCCTCCGTGGGCACCAGCGCACCCGGCACGGCACTCGCCCTGGACCGCAGCATCCAGATCTCCGGCGCAGAACACTTCAAACGCTCGGTCCACCCGTGGAGTTGCACCGCGGTTCCCTTCCATGACCCCGACTCCGGGGCGGTGCTGGGCGTCGTGGACATCACCGGCACCGAAACTGCCGTGGCCGCCCACACTCTTTCCCTGGTGGAGGCAACAGTTGCCGCAGCCCAGGCGCAACTGCGCATCGAACGCCTGACGCTGGCCGCAGCGGTTCGTGAGAAGCCTCGACGCCGGAGCGCGGCTGCCACCTCCAGCCATGCTCTGTACCGGAACAGCCTGCAGCTCCTGGGCCGGGACCAGGCCCTGCTCAGCATTGATGGCAGGACGGTGTCCTTGTCCGCACGGCACAGCGAAATCCTGGCCATCCTGGGCAGCCACCCCGACGGGCTCAGTGCTGACGACCTCTGCGCCCAGCTGTACCCCGGAGACGGCTACTCGGCCACCTTGCGGGCCGAGATGGTGCGGCTCCGCAAAGTGATCCAGGAGCTCAGCCCGGACGCGGTTCCCCAGTCCCGGCCCTACCGTTTGCCCGTCGAATTGCTTCCCGACTCCGGCCAGGTCCTCAACTGCCTGCAACGTGGCGCCCACCGCATCGCCCTGGAAATCTACAAAGGTGCGGTCCTGCCACGCTCGGAGGCGCCCGGCGTCGTGCAGTTGCGTGAAAAGGTTTCGCACCTGCTGCGCGAGGCGCTGCTCAGCGACGGCAGCGTCGATTCCCTCCTCAAGTACGCTGAGCTGCCGGAGGCGAAGTACGACGTCGACCTCCGCCTTGCCGTCCTCAAGCTGCTGCCGCCCCGCTCACCCAAGCGGGCCGCCGTCGTGGCCGATCTTGAACGGATCGATACTGAACTCACCGCGTGAGGTGACTCACATGGTTGCAACGTAGCTGCAACCTCCCCGCTCTTAGGCTCGGATCAATGGCGACAGCCACCGCGATTCGCAGCAAAGGAGCTAGCAATGACTGTTTACGCACAGCCGGGTGCCGAGGGTTCGAAGGTCACGTTCAAGGACCGCTATGAGAACTGGATCGGCGGAGAATGGGTTGCACCAGTCAAGGGCGCCTATTTTGAGAACATCACCCCCGTCACGGGCAAGGCTTTCTGCGAAGTTGCCCGCGGCACCTCCGAGGACATCGAGCTGGCGTTGGACGCCGCCCACAAGATTGCACCTTCCTGGGGAAAGACCTCCGCCACCGAGCGCGCGGCAATCCTCAACAAGATCGCAGACCGTATTGACGAGAATGTGGAGTTGCTCGCCGTCGCGGAAACCTGGGACAACGGCAAGCCAGTCCGCGAGACCCTGAACGCCGACATCCCGTTGGCGGCCGACCACTTCCGCTACTTCGCCTCCGCTGTCCGTGCCCAGGAGGGCCACCTCTCGCAGCTGGACGAGGACACCACCGCCTACCACTTCAAGGAACCGCTGGGCGTTGTTGGCCAGATCATCCCGTGGAACTTCCCCATCCTCATGGCCGTGTGGAAGCTGGCCCCCGCGCTCGCCGCCGGTAACGCCGTAGTCCTCAAGCCTGCCGAGCAGACGCCCACGTCCATCCTGGTCCTCATGGAACTCATCGGCGATCTCCTCCCTGCCGGTGTGGTGAACGTGGTCAACGGCTTTGGCGTAGAAGCCGGCAAGCCGCTCGCGTCAAGCTCACGCATCCGCAAGATCGCTTTCACGGGCGAGACCACCACAGGGCGGCTCATCAGCCAGTACGCGTCCAACAACCTGATTCCCGTCACCCTGGAACTGGGTGGCAAGAGCCCCAACATCTTCTTCGACGACGTAGCGGCCCAGAACGACGCCTTCTACGACAAAGCCCAGGAAGGTTTCACGCTTTTTGCCTTCAACCAAGGCGAAGTCTGCACCTGCCCCTCCCGTGCGCTGGTTCAGGAAGGCATCTATGACTCTTTCATGACGGACGTCGTGGCCCGCACCAACAAGATCATCCAGGGCAACCCGTTGGATACCGACACCCAGGTTGGCGCGCAGGCATCGAATGACCAGTTGGAGAAGATCCTGTCCTACATCGACATCGGAAAGCAGGAGGGCGCCAAGCTGCTCACCGGTGGTGCCCGGGCCGAGCTGTCCGGTGACCTGGCAGGGGGCTACTACGTCCAGCCCACCATTTTCGAAGGCCACAACCGGATGCGCGTCTTCCAGGAGGAGATCTTCGGCCCGGTAGTGTCCGTCACCAAGTTCAGCGACTACAACGACGCCATCGGCATCGCCAACGACACCCTCTACGGCCTGGGTGCCGGAGTCTGGTCGCGCAACGGAAATGTCGCCTACCGCGCGGGCCGGGAAATCCAGGCCGGACGCGTGTGGGTCAACAACTACCACGCCTACCCGGCAGGTGCCGCCTTCGGTGGTTACAAGTCCTCAGGTATTGGCCGTGAGAACCACGCCATGATGCTGGACCACTACCAGCAGACCAAAAACCTCCTGGTCAGCTACAACGAAAACAAGCTCGGCTTCTTCTAAGAGTTTTTGTGCAGCAGATGCCCTTTTGGAGCGGTCTTAGGGGCATCAGCTGTACAAGAACTCCCATCATTCGTACAGATCAAAGGAGATCGTCAATGACCACCATGCAAGCTGCAGTAGTTACGGAATTCGGAACCGACCTTAAGGTCATGGAAGTGGAACGCCCGACGCCGGGTCCCGGCCAGGCGCTGGTCCGCCTCATTACCTCGGGGGTATGTCATACCGACCTGCACGCCGCCGAGGGCGACTGGCCGGTCAAGCCGACGCCACCCTTTATCCCGGGCCATGAAGGTGTGGGAGAGGTAGTGGCCGTTGGCGAAGGCGTCACGGACGTTGCCATTGGCCAGTTGGTGGGCAACGCCTGGCTGTGGTCTGCCTGCGGGGACTGCCAGTACTGCCGGACCGGGTGGGAGACCCTGTGTGAGTCGCAGGAGAACGGCGGCTACAGCGTGGACGGCTCGTTTGGCGAATACATGCTGGTGGATACGCGTTTTGCGGCGCGGATTCCCGAAGGCTCGGACCCGGTGGAAGTTGCTCCGGTGCTGTGTGCCGGAGTCACCGTGTACAAGGGCCTGAAAATGACAGAGACCAGGCCCGGCCAGTGGGTCACCATCTCCGGCATCGGCGGCTTGGGGCATATCGCGGTGCAGTACGCGGTGGCCATGGGGCTTCGCGTCGTTGCCGTGGACATTGCAGACGACAAGCTGGCTCTCGCCCGCGAGCACGGCGCCGAACTGACGGTCAACGCCCTGCACGAGGACCCGGCGGAAGTCATTCAGCGGGAAACCGGCGGTTGCCACGGGGTGCTGGTGACGGCTGTGCATCCTTCGGCCTTTGGACAAGCGATCGGTATGGCACGTCGTGGCGGAACGATTGTCTTCAACGGGTTGCCACCAGGCGACTTCCCTGCGCCGATCTTCGAGATCGTCCTCAAGGGCCTCACGGTCCGCGGTTCGATTGTGGGAACACGCCAGGACCTTGAGGAGGCCTTGGAGTTCTACGCCCAGGGAAAGATCAAGCCGACGGTCTCTACCAGGGAACTCTCCGAAGTCAACGCGGTTTTTGACGAGATGAAGCACGCCAAGATCGACGGCCGTGTGGTGCTGAAGTTCTGATGAACAACATCAGCTTGGAAGCCGCGGTGACGTTGCCTGGGGAGAATTTCTCCCGGGTGGCGCTCACCGCGGTGTCCGTGGAACTGCTCCACAAGCTCTGGAAGCAGCACGGGCCGCTCATGTTCCATCAGTCGGGCGGCTGCTGCGACGGCTCTGCCCCCATGTGCTTTCCGGCGGGGGAGTTCCTGACCGGTGATTCCGATGTCCTCCTCGGTACGTTCGATATCGGAGCCGGAGGGGAGCCGCAGCCGCTCGACTTTTGGATGTCCAAGGAGCAGTTCAACTACTGGTCCCACACCCATCTGACGGTGGATGTAGTGGACGGCCGCGGCAGTGGATTCTCGGTGGAATCACCCGAGGGCAAACGGTTCCTGATCCGTTCCACCCTCATGGACTGGGACGTCCCAAGCTTTTGACCTGATGTGACGGGGGCAACGCGTCCCCGTCACACCAGCCACAGCAGCCACGCCTATTCCGGGGTCGTCTCACTATCTGGGATAAATATGGCCGTCCATTGGCCGGACACTATTCTTGATGAGTCCTATACCACTCCCATCCAGAATGTGGCATTTTTATGAACATTTTCAGGACCAAGTCAATCGAGCAGTCGATCGCCGATGCCGACGAACCCGGTCGCAAGCTCAAGCGCAGCTTGAGCACCTGGGACCTCATGATCATGGGCGTCGCCGTTGCTGTCGGCGCCGGCATCTTCTCGGTAGGCGCCAAGGCTGCTGCAAACTTTGCCGGCCCCGCCGTCACCATTTCCTTCGCCATCGCCGCTGTCACGTGTGCTTTGGCCATCATGTGCTACGCCGAATTCGCTACAGCGATCCCCGTGGCCGGCTCCGCCTACGTGTTCACGTACGCCACCATGGGCGAGGTCCTGGCATGGATCATCGGCTGGAACCTCATCCTCGAACTCTTCACCGCCGCTGCCGTGATCGCCAAGTACTGGGGAATTTACCTCAGTACGGTCTTTGGCCTGATGGGCGTGGAGATGCCACCGTCAATCCAGGTCGCCGGCATTGACCTCTACTGGGGTGCTTTCCTCATTGTCGCGATCTTCACCGTGCTGCTGGTGCTGGGGACAAAGTTGTCCGCCCGCGTCGGCAACGTCTTCACGCTGATCAAAATCGCCGTGGTGCTGTTCGTGATTGTGGTTGGCTTCAGCTACGTGAAGTTCTCCAACTACACCCCCTTCGTCCCGGCCTCTGAGCCCACCGATTCCGGTGCCGCCGACGTCATGAAGCAGTCCTTCTTCGGCTTCCTCACAGGCGCCGCTCCGGCCCAGTACGGAACGCTGGGCGTCTTCGCCGGCGCAGCCCTGGTCTTCTTCGCCTTCATCGGCTTCGACGTGGTTGCAACCTCCGCGGAAGAGGTCAAGAACCCGCAGAAGACCCTTCCGCGCGGCATCTTTGGTGGCCTTGCCGTAGTGACGCTGCTGTACATCCTGGTCTCCCTTGCGCTGACCGGCATGGTTTCCTACACGCAATTGGCCGAGGTGAAGAACCCCACCCTCACCACAGCTTTCGAGGCCGTGGGCAACACGGATGCTGCCAAGGTCATCGCCTTCGGTTCCTTGGTGGGCTTGACCACCGTGATCATGGTGCTGCTCATGGGCCTGTCCCGTGTGGTCCTTGCCATGAGCCGCGACGGACTCCTGCCGCGCTCGCTGTCCAAGACCAGCGAAAAGCGTTCCACTCCGGCCCGTTTGCAGATCATCTGTGGCGCAGCGGTGGCCGTAGTGGCAGGTGTCACCAAGGTGGACTTGCTCGAGGAAATGATCAACATCGGAACGCTCTCCGCGTTCGTGATGGTGAGCCTGGGCATCCTGGTGCTGCGCAAGAAGCGTCCGGACCTGAAGCCAGCTTTCCGTGTCCCGTTCGGCAAGGTCCTGCCGTGGGTCTCCGCTGTGCTCTGCTTCTACTTGATGACCAACCTTGCTGTTGAAACCTGGATCTTCTTCGCGATCTGGTTGGTCATTGGCATGGGCATTTACTTCGCCTACGGCCAGCGCCACTCACGGCTGAACGAGAAGTTCGCTGCGGCCAAGGCCTCCGTGAACGCTGCTCCGGAAAGCCGCCAGGTCGACGGCGACGAGGACGAAGACAGCTACACGAAGGTCTAAACCAATCGCTGCAGCTTGTCAGACAGCTGCACTTACTGGCTCCAGAAGTCAGCTTCATGAAGCGCCCGGGAACCATCGGTTTCCGGGCGCTTTTGCGTCCTCTAGCCAGCACCAGTGCGGTTACGGCGCCGCATGCTGACCGACCCATTCCACCAGCGGCCTCAGCACTTCCCATCGGGCAGCGATCTCGTCACGGGCTGCGGGAGTGGACAACCACTCCGGCTGACCCACCTCTACGCTCGCTGACAAGGACTTGTGCTTGAGCAGCTCGGCGCGTGGATGGTCCTTGTCCAATCCACGTGGAACGGTTTTGAGTTTCTCGCCCTCAATGGCGAAGCCCGACGCTGCCACCGCGTCAACGATTTCCTGGAGCTCCAATCCACTGTCCGGAGCATCCACTGCGGCCCGGAACCGCGCCAGCTGCGCCGGAGTGTGCGAGTGGTAGCCCCCGCCGATCAGCAGGCCATCCGCACTGATCTGGACGTAGTAGCCAACGCCCTCCTGCGTGGCGGCAAAGGCACCTTGGGCAGTCTTGTACGGCGACTTGTCCTGGGAGAACCGGATGTCCCGGTTGGGGCGAAAAATCTTGGCCGGCCCGAACTGCGGCTCCAACTCTGAAAGGAGAGCTGTCAGCGGCTCCTTGACCTCGGCGTCGTACGTCTCTTTATGCTCCAGCCACCACTCACGGTTGTTGTTCTCTTCAAGCTCAGCGTAAAAGCGGAATGCGGCAGTAGTGATGCCTTCGAATGTGCTCATAGAAGGATCCTAAGGACGCCACTGCCGGCCAAACCATAGGCCACCAGTGCTATGTGGAAAACAAAAAGATCACCCCGCCGCGGAGATCCGCAGCGGGGTGATCAGGAAATGCAGTCGAGCAAAGACGCTTAGAGCTTGTTGGCTGCTTCGGCGTCGGACTCGGTCTGGCCTGCACCGAGGTTGGCACGGAGCTTGGCACCGAGCTCGGAGTCAACGTTGGTCCAGTACTGGATTGCGCGTTCCTTGATGTCGGCGGTCTTCACGCCGCCAACGGCACCGGTGATGGTTTCCAGGAGGCGGGCCTTGGCAGCGTCGTCGTAGACCTCGCGGTACAGGGTGCCGGCCTGGCCGAAGTCGTCGTCCTCAGCGTGCAGGGTGTGGGCGGAGAGGGTGAGCTCGCCGTCGTTCTCCCAGCCGCCGGCCGGGGAAGTGGGCTCAACAGCAGCCGGGCCACCAACAGAGTTCGGTGCGTACACCGGGGTGGAGGGGGAGTTGAACAGGAAACGACCCTGGCCATCCTGGCTGTAGTTGTTGACCTGGTTCTTGGGCTGGTTCACCGGGATCTGGGCGTGGTTGGTACCCACGCGGTAACGGTGTGCATCGGCGTAGGAGAAGATGCGGGCCTGCAGCATCTTGTCCGGGGAAGCGGCAATACCCGGAACGAAGTTCGACGGCGCGAAGGTGGCCTGCTCGATCTGCGCGAAGTAGTTCTCCGGGTTCTTGTTCAGCTCCATGGTGCCCACGTGGATCAGCGGGTAGTCAGAGTGCGGCCACACCTTGGTGAGGTCGAACGGGTTGAAGCGGTACGTCTTGGCGTCCTCGTAAGGCATGACCTGGACGTGCAGTTCCCAGGAGGGGAAGTTGCCGTCGGCGATGTTTTCCTGGAGGTCGCGGATGTAGAAGTCTGCATCCGAGCCGGCCAGCTGCTCAGCCTGGTCACCGGTGATGGTCTTGACGCCCTGGTTGGACTTGAAGTGGTACTTGACCCAGAAACGCTCGCCGGCGGCGTTGATCCACTGGTAGGTGTGCGAGCCGTAGCCCTGCATTTCACGCCAGGAAGCCGGGAGGCCGCGGTCGCCCATGAGCCAGGTGACCTGGTGTGCGGACTCGGGGGAGAGGGTCCAGAAGTCCCACTGCATGTCAGCGTCACGCAGGTGGCTGCCCGGGAGGCGCTTCTGGGAGTGGATGAAGTCCGGGAACTTGATGCCGTCGCGGATGAAGAAGACGGGGGTGTTGTTGCCAACGAGGTCGTAGTTGCCCTCGGAGGTGTAGAACTTCACTGCGAAACCGCGGGGGTCGCGCCAGGTGTCGGGAGAACCGTTCTCGCCCGCAACAGAGGAGAAACGGATCAGCATGTCCGTCTCGGTGCCCGGCTGCAGGAAGGCTGCCTTGGTGTAGGCCGAAACGTCCGAGGTGGTCTTGAACGTACCGAAAGCGCCGCCACCCTTGGCGTGCACTACACGCTCCGGGACCCGCTCGCGGTTGAACTGTGCGAGCTTTTCCACCAGGTAGTGGTCGGTGAGGATGATGGCACCGTCAGCGCCGACGGACTTCGAGTGCGCGTCGGAGGTAACGGGTGCACCTGACTGGGTTGTTGAAATAGCAGTCATTGTTCTCCTTTTTTCTTATTTCTGAGTTACGGAAGTTACGGGAAGCTGTTGTTTGGACTGGCAGTCCTGGCAGATGCCTTGGTACAGGACGTCTGCGATCTGGATGGTCATGGGCTTGGAATTCTCATCCCAGTGCGGTGTGAGGCACGGTGCGTGTCCCACGGCGCAATCCACGTCTTCGACCTTGCCGCAGCTGATGCACACGGCGTGATGGTGGTTGTCACCAACCCGGGTTTCGTAAAGCGCCGGGGAGTGCGGGGGTTCGAAACGGCGCAGCATCTGCAGGTCCGTCAGGTCGCTGAGCACTACGTAAACGGACTGCGCCGTCAGTTCAGGAAGCTCTTTGCGCGCAGCGGCAAGAATGCCTTCTGCCGGTGAATGCGGATGGTGCTGGACTGCGGCGAGCACTGCCAGCCGCTGTTTGGTCACACGCCGGCCGTGGGCATGCAGGGCGGCTGCCCATTCTGCTTGCTCGGCTGTGTGATCTGTCATGCATTTATTGAAACACTTATTTTGAGGAGTTCACAATAAGGCAAGGCTAACTTCAGGCAAATTTAAGAGGCCTTCCAAGGGATTGACCTGTTCGGCGGCTGAGCGGCCCACGGCATGGACCCGCAACGGAGCACCAGGCTCTTCGCCTTCCAAGGCAACACAACTGAATCCACTGGACCCACCGGTCGGCGGAAGAGCGGCCAGGGCTGCACCGATCGCCAACAACTCTGCCGGACGGACCTCGCTGATGGCTGCCAGCTTCCTGACAGGTTCCAGAACGGTGTGGCGTGGTCCCGCCTCCACCGCCCGGACCAGCGGACCGGGACCGGAAACAGGCTCGACGGCGGCACCGGCCACAGCGGCGGAGCCCACCACAGTCTCCGGCCTGGCCAGTCGCAGTGCCTCACGCATGGCGGCGTCTGTGGCTTCCATATCGTGGTCCGGTTCGCCCTTCCGGCGGTGCGCCGGAAGGGAAAGCTGGTGTCCCGGCGTCGTGGTTTCTCCGTCCCACCGCCCGAAAAGGTGGAACGTGGGCGTTGACGATTCCGCCACCGGCTCCCCGATTGCCGACCCCAAGGGATGCCATTGGTGGGCAAACATGATGGCGCACCGGGTGGCGCCCAGGACGTCGGCCAAAGCCGCACGGACCAGGTCGTGGCAGAAGAGCCAGTCGGCGGCGGAGGGGCGTGCGAACTCTGTTGACGGGTCCGAGAGCCTGATCAGCACATGCGCGGCAGTGAGAGGGTGACGTGGCCTGGCGATCTCCCAAAAGGCCGAACGGTACAGCAACTGTCGCGATGTGACCATGTCAACTCCTTCCCCCGGGTGAGCCTACCAAGCGGAGCGCCACAGGTGTGAGAGACCAAGCGGGGTGACGGGAGGCCGCCGGAAAGCTCGCTTAAGGTAGGACGGTGGCGAAACTACTGGCAGACATCACCCCGCTGAGGGAGAGCCCGGCATTCAGACGGCTCTGGCTGGGCGCATCCGTGGCTGCCATCGGTACCCAACTGACCTTGGTGGCAGTCAGCCTGGAGGTCTACGGGCTCACCCAGGAGAGCTTCTACGTGGGCCTTCTAGGTATCTTCGCGCTGGTTCCCTTGGTGTTCGCCGGACTCTACGGTGGGTCCATCTCGGACGCCTATGACCGCCGCAAAGTGGCCATCATCGCCTCCCTCGTCCTCTGGGCAACCACCGCGGGGCTCGCTCTGCAGGCATGGCTGGAGATCGGCAACATCTGGATCCTCTACGCACTGGTGGCAATTCAAAGTGGAGCACAGGGCATCAACGGTCCCGCCCGCAGCGCCATCATTCCGTTGCTGGTCCGTAAGGACCTGCTCCCTGCCGCCAACGCCCTGAGCATGCTGACCTTCGGCCTGTCCATGACCGCCGGACCGCTCCTGGCAGGCGTTCTGGTGGCGACCATCGGCTTCGGCTGGACTTACACGATCGATGTCATCAGCTTTACGTTCGCCCTCTGGGGCCTGTTCAAGCTTCCGGCCTTGCCGCCGTCCAAGGATGCCGTGCGGCCCGGGCTGCGATCCGTGGTGGAAGGATTCCGCTTCCTGGGTACCCGCCCCAACGTCCGCATGACGTTCATCATCGACCTCATCGCCATGATCTGCGCCCAACCGCGTGCTCTGATGCCTGCCATCGGGGCGGTCATGATCGGCGGAGGCGAAGCCACAGTGGGTGTACTGCTTGCGTCAACGGCCGTCGGTGCTTTCCTTGCCGGTCTGTTCTCCGGCCCGCTGGGCAGGGTGCGAAAACAGGGCAGTGCCGTGGTGTGGTCCGTGGTGGGCTGGGGAGCGTCCATTGCCGGTTTCGGGCTGGTGGTGCTGCTCGCGGGCGATGCAGGCCGCGACGGCGTGACCGCCTGGTTGGCCCCAGCAGCCTTCTGCTGTGCCCTGGCTGGCATTTCGGACTCTGTCAGCGCCGTATTCCGCACCACCATCCTCCAATCGGCCACGCCTGATCACCTGCGGGGCCGGCTGCAGGGAGTGTTCATTGTGGTGGTGGCGGGCGGTCCCCGCGTGGGGGACATGCTGGCCGGCGGCGTCACGCAGTTCCTGAGCGAAGGCGGCGTGCTGCTCCTGGGCGGGCTGCTATGCATCGTCCTGGCGTGGGTGGCTTCGCGACTCCAACCCGGGTTTGTTGCCTACGACGCCAAGCATCCGGTGCCCTAGCACTGCCGTGTCACACCACCACCGTAGGCTGGGAGCGGAACACGACGACCGGCGTCGGCGTTAATCCGTACAGAACCTGCTGGAGCCGACGGAAGAGGCAAGACAACAGTGCATCGACACAACAATGGACTCAAGACCGCGGCGCTGTTCGGTGTGTTGTGGGCGGTGTTGTTGGGTTTGGGTGCCATCATCGCAGCGGGAACGCGCAGCACTACGCCCATCTGGATCATGGCCTTGATCGGCGTCGGCACCACCGCCTACGGATACTGGAACAGCGACAAGATCGCCATCCGTTCCATGGCCGCCTACCCGGTCACCGAAGCCCAGGCCCCTCAGCTGTACCAGATCGTCAGGGAGCTCTCCGTCAGGGCCAACAAGCCAATGCCGCGGATCTATTTGTCGCCCACCATGACCCCCAACGCCTTTGCCACCGGCCGCAACCCCAAAAATGCCGCCGTGTGCTGCACCGAAGGAATCCTGCATCTGCTGGACGCACGTGAGCTCAGGGGAGTGTTGGGGCATGAACTGATGCACGTGTACAACCGCGACATCCTGACTTCGTCGGTGGCTGCTGCCGTGGCCGGAGTCATTACCTCCGTGGGGCAAATGCTGCTGATCTTCGGCAGCGGGGACCGACGCAACGCCAACCCGCTGGCCACGATCGCCATGGCATTGCTGGCGCCGTTCGCGGCTTCGCTGATCCAGATGGCCATCTCCCGCACTCGGGAGTACGACGCCGATGAGGACGGCGCCGAGCTCACCGGCGATCCGCTGGCACTCGCCTCAGCCCTGCGCAAGATCGAGTCCGGCGTCACCCAGCTGCCGCTCCCGCAGGACCAGAAGCTCGTCAACGCGTCGCATCTCATGATCGCCAACCCGTTCCGCGGCGGCGGCATGCGGCGGATGTTCTCCACCCACCCGCCCATGAAAGAACGGATCAGCCGCTTGGAACGGATGGCCGGCCGCCCGCTGTCCTAGGCCGCCCGCTGTTCTAGGTTCCCCACTGTCCTGGGTTCATTGTGAACCGGTCCGCCCGGACTACGCGAACAGCCCCTCGCCGATGAAGCCACCCTGCCGGACACCCGGAGGCACGGCAAAGAGTCCAGAGCCCGTGTGCTTCAAGTACTCCACGGACAGGGTGTCGCTCTTGGCCAAGGACAGCTGCATGGGGACGTAGTGGGTCCGTGGGTCCTTTACGAACGCGATGAAGAACAACCCGGCGTCCAAATGGCCCAGCCCGTCCGAGCCGTCCGTGAAGTTGTAGCCGCGCCGCAGCATCCTCACGCCGGCATTCTGGTCCGGGTGGGCCAGCCGCATGTGGGAGTCCATGGCGATCAGCGGATCACCGTCGCGGCCCGCCAACGCGAAATCGGGGGTGGTGAATTCGTCCCCGCCTGACAGTGGGGCGCCCACACCCTTGGTCCGGCCGATCAGCCCTTCCTGTTCGCGCAGCGACGTACGGTCCCAAATTTCGATGTGCATCTGAATCCTGCGGGCCACCAGGTAGCTGCCGCCGGTCATCCATTGCTCGCTGGGCCGGGAGTCGGACGGAACCCACACGTGCTCATCAAGCAGCGCTTTGTCTTCGACCTTGAGGTTGTTGGTGCCGTCCTTGAAACCGAAGAGGTTTCGGGGTGTCACCTGCGCGCGCGACGTGGAAGAGGTGCGTCCAAAGCCCAGTTGCGACCACCGAACCCGCACCTTGCCGAAACCGATTCTGGCAAGGTTGCGGATGGCGTGGACAGCAACCTGGGGATCGTCCGCGCACGCCTGGATCACGATGTCGCCACCAGTACGCCCGGGTTGGAGGTCGTCGCCGGGAAAATGCGGGAGATCGATCAAAGCCTCCGGACGCCGGCCATCCAAGCCAAACCGTGCCTTCCCGTCTTTTTCGAACAGCCCCGCACCAAAACCAAACGTCAGGGTCAGTTTTGCCGCGGGAAGGTCCAACGCCTCGCCGGTGTCTTCCGGAGGGGCATCGTACGGTCCGTCGACGGCGCCTGTCCTGCCCGTGGGGTTTCCGGTGGTCATGGCTTCAGCCGCGGCCGTCCAGTCCTTGAGGAGTTTGATGAGTTCCTTGCGGTCCTCAGTGGTGACATCGAAGGCAGCCATGTGCAGGCGGTCCTGGGCCGGGGTAGTGATACCGGCCTGGTGATCGCCGAAGAACGGCACCACGGCCTCGCCGGCACCGGTATCCGCAGCCGCGGCACCTGCCGTCAAAGCGTCATGCCCCAGGAATCCAGCGGCCAATCCAGCCACTGCTCCTGCACCGCCCACTCCAGCCAGCGAGAGCAGGCCGCGACGCGACATACGGGAACTGCCCGCAGCAGCGGAAGCTGCCGAACCGCCGTCGGACGCTTCCCGGGAAGTTACGACGGCGGTCGACTCGCGGGAACGTTCGACGCCGACGGCCTCACCGGGGTGTTCAGCGTCCCCGGGGTTGCCGCCAGCGTGCCCGAAGGGGCAGCCGCTCACAGCACCACGGCTGCGGTGAGCTTGGAGAGGGGCTCACCCAGCGAATCGACCAAGGCCGCGAGCTGCTGGACCTGCTCCTGGCTCAGCTCGTTGTAGTAGACAAAGCCGTCGCCCTTGGCGTGCTTCTTGAGCTCGGATTGCAGGGCCGTGAACTTCTCGTCCAAGGACTTGGCGAGTTCAGCGTCCTTCTGCTCCAGAGCCGGCCTCAAGTTCTCGAAAGCGATGCGGGCGCCGTCAACATTGGCCTGGAAGTCCCAGAGATCGGTGTGGGACCAGATCTCCTCTTCGCCGGTGACCTTGCCGGTAGCAACTTCATCGAGCAGTTCCTTGGCGCCGTTGCCGAGCTTGTCCGGGGTCAGTTCCACCGTGCGGGTGCGGGTGACCAGGTCCTCGGTGTCGGTCACCAGTTGCGTGGAAATGGCGGTGCGCTCGGCGGGGGTCATGGCGGTGTACTCGGCCGGCGGGAAGAGGTCCTTCTCGGCGCGGTGCCAGCCGGTCCACTCCTGGCCGGGCTCAAGGTCTGCCTCGCGGGCATCAAGCTTGGGGTCCAGGTCACCGAAGGATTCGGCTACCGGTTCGATTCTCTCCCAGTGCATGCGGGTGGAAGCGTAGAGGTCGCGGGCCTTGGCTGCGTCACCGGAGGCGAAAGCCTCGGCGAAGGCCTTGGTGCCCACGATCAGCTGCTCGGTCTGGTCCTTGACGTAGGCGGCGTACTGCTGGGATCCGTTGTCCAGGAGCTTCTGGAAGTCGGCATCCACGCTGGGCTTGGTACCGGATTCGGTGACCTCGAAGGAAGCGCGGATACCCTCGCCCTGCATCCCGGGCTTGCACGCCGTGTTGTACTTGCCGGCCGGCGCCGTGACCACCAGGTTGCGGGTGATGCCGGGACCGATGTTCTCCACCTCGCCCAGGATCCGCAGGCCGTCCTCGGCCAGCAGGTAGAACTCGGTGACCTCCGTGCCCTCGTTCTTCACGGCAAAGGTGAGGTTGCCGCTGGGCGCTGTTCCCGTAGACACCTTGCACTCGTTGGCGGTGCTGCTGACCTGGATGGGCCCGTCGGTGGCGCCTGTGGTTTTGGTGTTGTCTGTGCAGCCGGCAAGTACCAAGGGCACAGCTGCGGCCGCGCCGATCACGGCGAGGGTCCGGCGAAGTGTGGGCGATCCGAGCATGAGTGGGTCCTTTATGTTGAGGGTAAGCGGGCTGCCGGAGTGACCCGGAAATCTGGGGTGCTTCAGGCCTGCGTTGCGACAGCCGGGGCTGACGTGTTGGCGGCCTTGGGCGGCGATGAACGGTTGGCCCTGAGATAGAGGAACAGGACCGGGACGACGTAGAGCACCCAGGCCGCCGCTTCCAACCAAGTGGTGGCGGGGGAGAAGTTCAGGGTGCCCTTGAGCAGGGTGCCGTACCAGGACGACGGCGGAATGGCGGCTGAGACGTCGAAGGCCAGGTTGTTCAATCCGGGCAGAATGCCGGCTTCCTGGAGATCGTGGATTCCATAGGCCAGGACGCCGCCGGCAATGATGATCAGGCCCACGCCGGTCCAGGTGAAGAAGCGGCCGAGGTTCACTTTCAGGACACCCCGATGCAGGAGGTATCCCAAGCCGGCTGCCGTGATGAGGCCCAGTAGTGCGCCGAGCAGGGGCAAAGTGGTTTCGCCGGTAGCCTGGGCTGCAGCCCAGATGAACAACGCTGTTTCGAGGCCTTCCCGGCCCACGGCCAGTGCCGCAACTACCACAAGGCCCCAGGCGGCGCCGTCGGCCGCTTTGTCTACCTGCGAGCGGAGTTCACCGCCGAGGCTGCGAGCGGTCCGGGCCATCCAGAAAACCATCCAGGTCACCAAGGCGACGGCCACGATGGACAAGCCGCCACCGATCGCTTCCTGGGCCTCGAACGTGAGGCCGCGTGGGCCAAAGGTCAGCAGCGCGCCGAAGCCAAGCGAAATGGCAATGGCGAGGCCGACGCCCATCCACACCCGGGAGATCAGGTGCCGCCTGCCTGTCTTGATGAGGTAGGCCATCAGGAGCACCACGATCAGTGATGCCTCAAGGCCTTCACGCAGGCCGATCAGGTAATTGGCGGTCATGGATTTTCTTTCGCTAAGGGAGCCGTACTTAGGCTCACCTAAGGATGAAGAATACTGTGACTTGACTATTACGCAAAGTAATCATGTGCTAATGCGCGCGCTCATTACGACAGTCGGTGTACTTTGGGCAGCAAAAAGCCGGCGTACAGGCCCTGGGTGGGGCTGCACGCCGGCTTTTCGGAGGTACCGGGACTAGCTGCGGAAGTTCACGAACTGCAGGTCGGCCTCGTCGAACTTCTTCAGGATGTTCATGGTTTCCTGAAGGTCGTCACGGGACTTGGAGGTCACGCGGAGTTCGTCGCCCTGGATCTGGGACTTGACGGACTTGGGGGCTTCATCGCGGATGATCTTGTTGATCTTCTTGGCGATGTCCTGGGCAATGCCTTCCTTGATGGTGCACTCCAGTCGGAATTCCTTGCCGGAGGGGAAGGGTTCACCCTGGTCCAGGGACTTGAGCGAGATGCCGCGCTTGATCAGCTTGGACTGGAAAACATCCAGGACAGCAAGGACGCGGTCCTCGGAGTTGGCCTTCATGAGGATCTTCTCGCCGCTGAAGTCGATCTCCGCGCCAACGCCCTTGAAGTCGTATCGCTGCGCGATTTCCTTCTGAGACTGGTTCAGTGCGTTGGCGACCTCTTGCTTGTCTACCTTGCTGACGACGTCGAATGTGGATTCGCCTGCCATGACTCTCCTTAGGTTGGGGGCCCTGTGAGGGCGGGTTGGTCTGGCATCCAGCCTAGTACGGAAGGTGCTGCTTGGGGCTGCGGAGCGCATTCACAGTTCGCTCACAGCACATGCAAGGTTGGAACTGAGGCTGCCGGTTGAGAGTTGTACGTGTTGGAAGAACGCATAGTGGAGGATCAGCATGAGCAGCAAGGCCGTCCAGTCCATCAGTAAATCCGCATCTGCAGCAGCGGGCTCCCTTGGCACGGCTGCAGTTGCCGCGGCCAGCGCTGTTGCGGCGGCGGCTGTTGCGGCTTCGATCGTCCTGAGCCCGGTACCCGATGCCACCGCACGCATGGACGGGGTGCACGCCGACCTGCTGCGGGCTGTGCAACTCAACCAGATCACCGCCGAGCAGGCCGAGAAGTTCGAAGCGAAACTCGCCGGCCGGATCCTCGGGGAAGCCTGACCTACCGCGAAATCCCGGGCGTTTTCCCTCGATTAGATTCTTCGCAGAAAGTTCTGTAAGGTTGTCTCTGCCTTCGGTTACCGGATCTAAAAGAAACGGTGTCCGGAAGTGATCTTCTTTTGAAGTTCGGCAGATTACCCGAGCGGCCAAAGGGGGCTGACTGTAAATCAGCTGGCAACGCCTACGGGGGTTCGAATCCCTCATCTGCCACCCAAAGAAAATCCCCGGAACCACTGGTTCCGGGGATTTTTTGTGTGTCCAGCGACCTCTTGTCTGGGAACCTCTTGGCCGGCGGCTTCCCAGTCCAAAGATCCCGGCGTTGTTCGCCGGCGCACCCGTTGTGCGGCCGGTCCTTCGACCGAGCGTGGGTCCGGCCGTGCCGCCACCACCCACTTTGACGCTGGAAGCAGGGAGACGCGCCGTAATCACCGGTGTGTCATGCCATCTGGGCTCGCAATGTCGGTGGTGACGGTACGGGATCCAGCGGGACGCCCCGCCTAAACCTCTCGCTCCCGCCCGAATTCCGTGGTCTGCCTGACCGACGTGGCTTCCCGGAGCTCGGCGATCTCCATCCTCAGGGCCGCGATCTCGGTTACCAGGTCAACCATCTCTGCCCGAACGGGTTCCTCGGCTGCGGCGGCTTTCACTTCGGCTGCCGCTGCCACCCCCTCAGCATTCTCCTCAATCCGTTGAACCAGCCAGGAAGCGATGGATGCTGTGACAATACCGAGCACCGCGATGCCGCTCATCATGAGGGCCGCGGCGACGATCCTGCCGATGGGGGTCACGGGATACAGGTCTCCGTAGCCAACGGTGGTGATGGTGGTGACGGCCCACCAGGCGGCGTCACCGAAATTGAGGATCTTGGCGTCGGGGTCATTCTGTTCGACATCCAGTACGGCCAGTGCGCCGATGAGGATGAGCATCGCGGCTGCACCTGCCACGTAGGTGGCAACCCGCCCGCGCAGGGTTTCGCCCACAGTGCGCTGAAGAACGGACAGCAAAGTGACCAGGCGCAGCAGCCGCAAGGGCCGGAAGAAGGGGAGTACCACGATCAAGAGTTCGTGCAGGTTCCACAGGAACCACCGCATCCTGTCTTCGGCAAGCCAGAGGTTGACGAAGTAGTCCAGTGCGAAGATGCCCCACGTAATCCAGAGGACAATCTCAAATGGCACCGCAGCGGCGCCGTTCACCCGGCCGATGACCTGCCATGCATAGGCAGTGAGGAAAATCAGTGCCGTGGCCATGAGGGGCCATTCCACCAGGTCCCGGTATCGCGCTTGTGTCATAGGGGAATACTAGCCACCGCAGTAGCCTCAGCCCGGACGGGACGAAAGGACGGGCCTCTAGGGGGCGGGCCTGCTCCGTACAGGCTCAGGCGGCGGGAGTCTCCAGCCAGTATCCGTCGAGGTGGTGGATCAGCTGCCTGCCGAGGCCGCCCTTGAGTTGGATCCACAGCGTGCTGCGGTCCTCGGTCATGCCGTCGATGGTTCCCTCGATGCGGTTGCCGCGGGCGTCCTGGAGGACGACGTTCTGGTGGCGTGAAAGTTCGGGCCAGACCTGGCCCTGTGGCCTGGTGGTTTGCAGCGTGCTCAAAGGGTCCCCCTTGTATGGTCATTCAACAGACGAGTTTCAGATATTCTGCATGGCTTTGATGAACCGGCGGTAAACGTTAGTGCAAACGTTGGACATAAAGCACGTCATGGACTACCGGTCTGTCCATCATGCGGTCCCCGCCTTTCGCGTGAAGTTACCGGCGGGTAACATTGTGGGCATGCATCTGCTTCTTCGCACCCTCATGCTGCTCTTCACCTCCTCCAAGCGCTCGCCGCTGGGAGTCTGGGAAGAGTCCTCCCTGCCCCTGAAAGTCCTGCCGACGGACATTGACATTGCCATGCACGTCAACAACGGCATGTACTTTTCGCTGATGGACCTTGGCCGCTTCGACCTCATGGTCCGCAGTGGCATTTGGGCCAAGATGCGCCAAAAAGGGTGGAGTCCGGTGGCTGCCGGCGAAACCATCGCTTTCCGCAAGTCCCTGCAACTATGGCAGCGCTACACCATTGAAACCCGCATCATCGGCCTGGATACCAAGGCCATCTACTTTGAACAGCGGATGGTGGTGGACGGCGAAATCTACGCCCGCGCCCACATTGCCACGCGGCTGGTGGCCAAGGGCAAACCCGTCACCCAGGAGGAAATCATCGCGGAGTTCGGCGCGCCTCCAGCAGGCCTTGAACTGCCCGAATGGATCCATGAGTGGCGCGAGAACAATGCACTGCCCGGAGCACGTCGCCCCGCCCCGCACGTCTGGAGCTAGACACCCACATCGCGGTGCCGCAAGGCCACGGCACCGAGTGCAATAAGGGCGGACGAGACAGCGAAGAGCCCGGCGACAGCTCCCCAGTCGGCGCCATTGGCCACCGGGGAGTTGCCGTAGGCCCAGTGGTAGGGCGAAAGGTTCAGCAACCACTCAACGTCGGGACTTTGCCGCCCCACAGCGTTGAAGACATACCCGAGGACAGCGACGGCGGCCCCCGCGGCAACCGCGTACATCTTCCGGCCGGTCATTGCTCCCGCGCAGAGGGCCGCAGTTCCGCTGAGCAGGGCAAGAGCGGCGAACAGCAGCACTGCTCCGGCGAGATGTCCGACGTCGATGCCCAGTTGCGCAGGCCCGTTCAGTCCCCGCACCAACAGGAAGACGAGGACGGAAAGGAACGCGATCCGAACCAGGATGGCGAGGGCGCGTTCCAGCACCACCTGCACGCGGGTGACGCTATGGGCGAGAGTCAGCTCCAGCAACCCCGATTCTTCGTCTCCTCCGACAGCCGCGGCGCCCCAGCCGATGGAGGCCATGGACATGAGCAGAAAACCAATCAGGCCGAACATGGTGGCTTGGGTGTAGCCGGGGCCGGACGCGATCTGATCGTAATTCAGGGCTTTGGTCATCTCGGCGGGAAGCGCGTTGATCAGGTCCTGCATCTGCGCGCTGCCGCCGATAGAGGGGTAGAGCGGCAGGTACAGCATGCACGCCGCGGTCAGGCCCAACGCCCAAGCCAGCGTGGAGCGCCAGGAGTCGGTCATGGCCTTGGTGAAGAGGGGCAGGATCCTAGGCACGGTGCGCTCCTTCCGTACGACGGGGCGAGGCTGTCGCGTTGTCGGCGGAACCCGCCGAACCGGCAGCGCCCGTATCAGCAGCGCCCGTATCAGCAGCGGGTTCGGTGCCGGCGCCCCCGGTGTACAAGGTCAGCACGGCCTCTTCGAGGTCTGGTTCTTCAAGGACGAGGTCCGTCAGGTTCAGTCGCGCCAACTCCTGGACCAAGGGCTGGACGTGCCCGGAAAGCGTCGCCGTGGCCACCACTGTCCCGGCGGCGTGGCCGTCGGCAGGGAGCTCCCGCACCGCGACGTTGGCGACGCCAGGCACCCGGGCCAGCAGCGCCCCGACGTCGTTCGCTTCAGCTCCGGTGCTGTTGAAACGGAGCTGCCGGACGGCCGCCATCCTCAGGGCCTCCACAGTGGACACGGTGACGATTTCGCCGTCGCGGAGGATGGCGAGGGCGTCGGCTGCTTGTTGGACTTCACTGAGGACGTGGGAGCTGAGGAACACCGTGGCACCTGCGGCCACTGCCTCGCGGACCATGGCATGAAAAACCTGTTGTACCAAGGGGTCAAGGCCGCTGGTTGGTTCGTCCAGCACCAGGAGTTCGGGTTGGTGCATGAAGGCCTGCAGCAAACCCAGCTTCTGTTTGTTGCCTTTGGAGAGTTTCCGGGTTTGGCGGTCCAGGTCCAGGTTCAGGCGGTCTGCGAGGTCGTTGACGTGGTGAGGGTCCACGGGGCCACTGATGGCGGCAAAGTGCTCCAGTGTGCGGCGGCCGGTGGTGCGGTTCTCCAGGTGCAGCTCGCCGGGGAGGTATCCGATCCTGCGGCGGAGGGAAGTGCCCGCGCTGCGGGGATTTTGTCCGAGCACCGAGATGGAACCCGCACTGGGCCGGATGATGTCCAGCAGGCAGCGCATGGTGGTGGTCTTGCCGGCACCGTTGGGCCCGATGACGCCGAATACCGTTCCGGCTTCCACCGCAAATTCCAGTCCGTGCAGGACCTCGCGGTGACCGAACTTCTTGCGCAACCCCTCGACGACGATTGCCTGGGTCACGGGGCATGCTCCCTTCCGTGGTTGATGGTGTCTTGCTGCAAAGCGTCGCGGGCCGCGTCAAGGAACCGCGAATCCGTATAGAAGCCGTGGGTATAGATCTCCAGTGCCGGCAGCGTGAGTTGTCGCAGCACCTCGGGTCCGATTCCGTGGGGCTCAGGAGTGACTGCGCCCAGCGTCCTTGAGAGATGCCGGCCCAGCATGAGGATGGATAGGCTGTTGGAGGCAATCACGACGGCGGTGGATCGGACGTCGTCGAACTTCCGGATGGTGCCCGCCGCGATGCCGGCGCTGATGCTGTCCTCCGTTTGCCGCACGACAGCATCAAAGAAGGCATCGCCGGTGTCGGATTCGTCAGCCAGTGATTGGCGGATGTAGGCGATCTCTTGGGCGTATTGCTCCGGGTCGTTCAGATAGTCCTGGATCAGCTGGCGTGTTGATCCTGGGTTGGTCTTTTCGAGGCCCTGGCTGGCGGTTTGGGCGAGGACGTGCTGGTCGCAGGCGGTGCGAAGGCCTTCTTTGCTGCCGAAATGGTGGATGACCAGGCCCGGGCTGACTCCGGCCAGCGTGGCGACTGCCCGGACCGTGGCGCGGGTGAATCCATCGCGGCCGAACAGTCCGATGGCAGCGTCGCGGATGCGGGCCCGGGTGGTGAGATCCTCTGCGCTTGAACGCATGTTTCAAACACTAAACACCTGTTCAATGCCTATCAAGTAGCTGGGACATAACGATGTGACACCATTGGCTGGGTCGCCGGTGTTGAGAGTGCCGGCGTCGCGGATACTTGCCTCAGAGTTTTGATGGGGCAGCAGGTGGGGGTTGGCGAAGTGGGCTTTAACAAGACGGCACTGGGGCCGGTGCGGCGTTGGTTTCTGGGCACGGCAGCGTTAGCGCTGTTGGTTCCTGGCGCGCTGGGCGCGGCACTTCCCGCGCAAGCTTCAGTCCCGCTGTCCGTCCAGTCGCAGACCTCGACGCCGCCCGTCACCGGTGCGATCGGCAACCTCTACAACACCAGTGCGTGGGCACGAAGCGTGCTGCTCCGCCCCACCAGTGCCGAGGAATGTTCCGGCAGCGGGAGCACCAGCGGTTGCGTGCAGCGGTTTGCCGGCGGCGACATTGCCTGGTCCGCACGCACAGGAGCGCGCGTGGTGGTCAACGGACCGGTCCGCACATCATGGTGGGCCGTGGGCGGTCCTTCCGGTTTTCACGGCTATCCAAAAACCGATACCACCACCGGGCTCCGCAACGGAGGGTCCAAGCAGACGTACGAACGCGGAGCCATCACGTACTCGCCGGGAACGGGAGCGCAGCGGACCAGCGGTTCCATCCATCTGGCTTGGGGCCGTGCCGGCTTCGAAGCCGGCTACCTTGGGTACCCGGTGACCGGGGAAAGTACGGGACTGCGCGACGGCGGCGCCTGGCAGGCTTTTGAACGAGGCTTTGTGGTGTGGTCGCCTGCCACCGGGGCGCATCCGTCCATGGGCGCCATCCGTGAACGTTGGCGGAAAGCCGGTATGGAAGAAGGCGAGCTGGGGTACCCTGCCACGGATGAGGCCCTGGGCCTGAAGAATGGCGGCTCATCCCAGCAGTACCAGCGCGGAACCATTACCTGGTCACCGGCCACCGGTGCGCGGGCTTTGACCGGTGCCATCCGGAGCTACTGGTCCTCCACGGGAGGCCAAAACGGTGCCCTCGGATATCCGGTGGGTGAGGAAGTCCGGCAAAACGGGTTTGTCTACCAACTCTTCCAGGGCGGCACGGTCTACTGGTCCGCGGCGACGGGGGCGCATTCCACCACCCACGGCGATGTCCACAACCGCTACAACTCGCTGGGCGGAGCGGCCGGGCAGTTGGGGCTCCCGCTCACGGACAAGCTTCCGCGTGCCGGCGGACTCGTGCAGCAGTTCGTCAACGGCTGGCTGGTGTGGGGGCCGTCCACCGGTACACGGATCGTTGGACACCCCACCTACAAAGTGTGGTCCGCCAACCCTGGCGAGTTCGGCTGGCCGGTTCGCGATACCTGGACGGACACCAGGGGAACCCACGTGTCCTTCCAGAAGCTGGAAACCATCTGGAACGACGCTACGGAGGAGCTCTACTCGGCCGAGGCCGTTGACGCTTCCACCGTGGTTTTCCTGGGTGACTCCCAACTGGACCTGGATTCCTGGGGCGAGCAAGGTGCCCGCGGGGCCGGGTACCCGCGCCAAGTAGTCCGGAGCATTGGTGGGCTCGGCTACGTTTCCGGGAGTCCCGCCGTCGGGGGTGGCTCCGCGACCGATGCGCTGGCGCAGGACCGGATCCTCCTGCCGCAGGGCAACCCCGGCCTGGTGGTGGTAACACTGGGCGGCAATGACGCCAGGATCGGCGCCACGGATGCAGCCATCCTGTCCCAGGCCAACCGGCTGTGGGACGAACTCCGGCGCAAGTACCCCCGCAGCACCATTCTGGTCAATGGCGTGCTGTCACGGTATGACTCCAACCACGTCCAACGCCGGTGGGTGGATGGCCTCGTGACCCGTGAAGCTGCACTTCGCGGTTGGCCGCGGATTTCCATGGCCGGCACGGCGACCATTGCGGGAGCCACCGGCAACTACCTCGACGACACCCACATGAACCAGACCGGCCACAACAAAGTGGCGCCGCTCTATGCGTCCGCACTGAAGCTGGTGTTGGGCAAGTAGGGGAAACCGTGCTTTATTCCCGGTAACGCGGGAAGCGAACAGGGCGCTACTCCGCGGGACTTAGGGGGCAGGGTCGCGTACCGTGGAACCATGGCTACAGTTGACATCACTGGAGAACAGTTCGCATCGACCATCGAGGACAACGACATTGTCCTGGTGGATTTCTGGGCCGCCTGGTGCGGCCCGTGCCGCCAGTTTGCCCCCACGTACGGGGCAGCTTCGGACAAGCACGCCGACGTCGTTTTCGCGAAGGTAGACACCGAGGCCGAGCAGCAACTGGCCGCCGAAGCCGGGATCACGTCCATCCCCACGCTCATGGCTTTCCGCGAAAAGGTCCTGGTCTTCTCGCAGCCCGGCGCACTCAACGGCCAGCAGCTTGAGCAGGTCATTGAAGCCGTAAAGGGCCTGGACATGGAAGAGGTCCACGCGCACGTCGCCAAAGCACGTGCCGAGGCCCAGGAAAACTAAGAACGAGCGGCGGTGTGAAACATTGAAACCGCCGGAAACGCACCGAGGTCGCCGGAAATTTCCGGCGACCTCGGTGCTTTAAGGCGTTCCCGCAGATTTGCGGCGATCAGAGCCGTTCGAGCTTGACGGGCTCAGCCAGCAAGGCGCTGAGGGACTCGTTCAGGTCCTGGACGGCGATGCCCTTGGAGTGCTTCTCGAGGAGTTCCTCAGATTCCCAGCGCTCCGTGAGGACGAGTTTTTCCTCGGTGGCCTCGGTCAGTTCATAGCGGATGCAGCCGGGCTCGTTCACGACCTCGTCGATGGCGATTTCCAAGGCGAGCTTCACGCGGAAGAATTCGCCGTCGTTGGGGATGAACGTGGCCTGCAGGTCAATGGGTGCACTCATGGATCCAACCCTACCGGCAGGACACGGCCCCGCTGGAGGTGGTTACGGTTCTGTTGCGCCCCGTCCCTTGGTAGCGTTCCGTCATGTTGTCCTACACTGCCGGTGACACTGACGTCCCGCTGCTCGAAGAGACCATCGGCGCTAATTTTGAGCGCATCGCCGCGCAATTCCCCTTGCGGGACGCCCTGATTGAAGCGGCCGCGACGCCCGGCGGTGACGCCCGCCGCTGGAGCTACGAAAAACTGAACGACGACGTCAATCGCCTCGCCCGCGCACTGCTCGCTATCGGTGTGGCCAAGGGCGAACGGATCGGCATCTGGAGCCCCAACTGCGCCGAGTGGACCATCCTGCAGTACGCAACAGCCAAGGTCGGCGCGGTCCTGGTCAACGTAAACCCTGCCTACAGGAGCCACGAGCTGGAGTTCGTGGTGCAGCAGAACGGCATGCGGATGCTGGTGGCTGCGCCTTCGGACAAGAACAGCGACTACGTGGGTATGGCCCGGAATGCGGCAGGAAGTTGTCCGGAACTCCGGGAGATCGTCTTCCTCCCGGGAGACCCTGCTCTCGGGCTGATCGTGGGCGAACCGGAAGCCAGCTACGAACTCACCTACGCCGAGCTCCTGACCCGGGCTGACGGCGTCGGGCCTTCCGCGGTTCAGGACCGGATGGCCGAACTGGACCCTCACGACGCCATCAACCTGCAGTACACCTCGGGCACTACGGGCTTTCCCAAGGGCGCGACGCTGACGCACCACAACATCCTCAACAACGGACACTCAATAGGCCGGCTCCTGAACTACAGCGAACGCGACCGCGTGGTGATTCCGGTGCCGTTCTACCACTGCTTCGGCATGGTGATCGGGAACCTGAACGCGCTCAGTTTCGGTGCGGCCACCATCATCCCCAGCCGCGGATTCAGTCCGTCTGCGGCGTTGGAAGCGGTGCAGGATTTCGGCGGGACGTCGCTGTACGGGGTGCCCACCATGTTCATTGCGGAACTGGCCTTGGAAGACTTTGACTCCTACGACCTCTCGACGCTGCGCACCGGCGTGATGGCCGGCTCGGTGTGTCCCGTGGAAGTGATGCGCAGGGTCATCGAGGAGATGCACATGGTGGACGTCGCCATTTGTTATGGCATGACCGAGACCTCGCCTGTGTCCACCATGACCCGCGCTGGGGACACCCTTGAACACCGGACCAGCACGGTGGGGCGGACCATGCCGCACCTGGAGAGCCGCATTGTGGACGCCGGTTCGGCAGAGGTGGTGGAGCGGGGCGTGATCGGCGAGCTGTGCACCCGGGGCTATGCGGTGATGAGCGGCTATTGGGGGCAGCCGGACAAGACTGCCGAAGCGATGGACGCCGAGGGATGGATGCACACCGGCGACCTCGCCCGCATGGAAGAGGACGGATACCTGGTGATCGAAGGCCGGATCAAGGACATGGTGATCCGTGGCGGCGAGAACATCTACCCGCGTGAAATCGAGGAATTCCTGTACCTTCATCCCTCCATCCAGGACGTGCAGGTGATCGGCGTTCCGGATGACAAGTACGGTGAGGAACTCATGGCTTGCATCATCCTCAAACCCGGTGCTGCGGCCCTGACCGCCGGGGACTTGGCCGAGTACTGCCGTGGGAAGCTGGCGCACTACAAGATTCCCCGCTACGTGGATGTACGCGACAGCTTCCCCATGACGGTTTCCGGCAAAGTACGGAAGGTGGACATGCGGCAGGAAGCGGTGTCCCGACTGCAGCTGTAAAAGGCGCTGGCGCCCGCGCCCCTGGGGCGGGGCAGCGGCCTAGTTGGTGTTCCGGCTGATGGTCCGTATTCCCACGGCAAGTCCGACGCCGGCAGTCACCACAGCGGCCACGAGTCCCCAGAACGTGTCCATACCTATGGTCCCGGAGAAGAGTTCGCGTTCGGCGTTGACGAGGTAGGTCAAGGGGTTGAACAGGCTGGCCACCTTCATCCACCCGGGGCCTGCCTCGATGGGGAGCATGATCCCGGACAGGATCATGAGCGGGAACAGCAGGGTTTGCTGGACGCCCCAGAAGATCCATTCCTTGTTTTGCGAAACCAAGGCCAAGGCGTAGGACAACGCGCCGAGTCCGATGCCGAAAATGCCCAGGATCACCAACCCCAGCAGCACATGCAGGGGGTGGAACACGAAGCCAAACGGAATGCACACCACGGAGATGAGCAGGCCCTGCACCACCAAGGGAGCCCACTCCTTCAGGGCCCGGCCGATCATGAGCGAGGACCGGGACAGTGGGGTGGCCAGGATCCGTTCATAGGAGCCGGTCATCAGCTCATACTGCAGGTTGGACCCGGTCATGGAGGTACCGAACAGGGCGATCATCACCACCACGCCCGGCAGGAACCACTGGAGGGTGGACTGGCCGCCGAAGGCCGGGGCACCTACGGCCGCACCCAGGAGCGGACCGAAGAGACCCAGGAAAACCAGCGGTTGGATGAGGGAGAAAATCAGCGAGAACGGATCCCTCAGGGGCAGCAGCATCTCCCGCCAGAACACGAACCAGGTGTCCGTCACGATGCTTCCGGCACCTCGTTTTTGCACGGCAACTCCTGGCGCCACGGCTTGTTCAATCATCAGACTTCAGCTCCTTCCCGCAGGCTGCGGCCAGTGAGTTCCAGGAAAACGTCGTCCAGCGTTGGTGGTTTCAACTCCAGCGACTGGGCGGGAGCACCGGCGTCATGCATGTCCTTCAACAACCCGGGCGCCAGCCGGGAACCGTGAGCCAGCCGAAGGCGGAAGCGGACCACGCCGTCGTACGCATTTTCCTGGATGTCGCCCTCGGCGGCGGCCCGGCCCAACAGGCCGCGGACTTCAGACGCGGAACCGGCCGCAACTTCCACGGCCATCAGGTCTCCGGCCAGGTTCGCCTTGAGCCGGGAAGCGGTATCGTCCGCGATGATGGTGCCGTGGTCGATCACGATCACGCGCTCCGACATCGAATCGGCTTCGTCCATGTAATGCGTGGTGAGCACGATGGTGGTCCCGTGTTCCTCGCGCATCCGCATGATGTGCTCCCACAGATTGGCTCGGTTCTGTGGGTCCATTCCGGTGGACGGCTCATCAAGGAACAGCAACCCGGGGGAGTGCATCAATCCCAACGCAACGTCCATGCGGCGGCGTTGGCCGCCCGAGAGCTTGATGACGGTGCGTTTGGCGAGGTCGGCCAGGTCCAAGGATGCCATGAGGGTTTCGGCGCGTGCCTTGGCATCGGTGGTGTTCATTCCGTAGAAGCGGCCCTGCATGATGAGTTCGTCGATCACGCGGTAGCTGTGGCCGCCGCCGTTGCCCTGGCCGATGTAGCCGATCCGAGCCCGAACGCCGGCAGGGTCCTTGGCGACGTCCACGCCCGCAACGGTGGCCGACCCGGAGGTGGGCTTCAGCAGGGTGGTGAGCATGCGCAAGGTGGTGGATTTGCCGGCCCCGTTGGGACCAAGGAAGGCGACCAGTTCTCCCGGCCCGACGTCAATGTCCACGCCCTTGACGGCCTCTACGGTTTCCTTCTTCACGGTGAACGTCTTGGTGAGTTTTTTGGTGTGGATCACGGTGGCTCCAAGGAGGGCTGGTGATGGCTCGTAGACGTCACGCTATACCCGCGCCTTCGGCCAGTCCACGACTCTGCGGACAGCTCCCGTCCGCAATGAAAAGTCAGTGCCGGCGATGATCCTGAACGGTCATCCGTGGCCCGAAAGTGGGTTTGCGGAAGCCGCTCACATAGAGCATCCTGACCAGCCGCTGCCTCTGCCCGCGCCACGGTTCCAGCAGTTCCAGCATGCCGGCGTCATCCGTTGTCTGCCCCGTCAGGGCGTAGCCCACGTACGAGGCCAAGTGGTAGTCGCCCACGGAAATCGAGTCCGGGCAGCCGTGCGTCCGTTGGACCACCTCGGACGCCGTCCAGATCCCGATCCCCGGGATGGTTTGCATCCGGGCGCTCGCCTGCGCTGGGTCCAGGCCGGCAAGCCGTTCAAGCGCGACGGCGGACTGCAGCGCCCGCATCACCGTCGCCGAGCGCTGTGGTCCAACCCCGGCTTTGTGCCACTCCCACGACGGGATGGCCAGCCATTCCCTGGCGGTAGGAGGAACCAACAGCCCCGTGGGGGCCCTACCCGGGGCGGGTGTTCCGTAGCGGTACATCAAGTACCGGTACCCTCGACGTGCCTCCAAGGTGGTGACCTTTTGCTCCAAAATGGTGGGCACCAGGGAGTCAACCACGCGCCCGGTGGAGGGCAGCCGCAGGGCCAGGTTCCGGCGTCGTGCTTCTGTGACACGCCGCGGGAGCGTGGCATGGAAAGCGGGCTCGTCGAAGGCCGACCAATCGTCATGGGCGCCCAGCAAGCGCGGCACTCCAGCGATTCCGTCCTGGGCCCCGGGCCCCCAAGCCTGGGCGTCCACAAACGAATCAGCGCCCAAACCGCCTGCGGAAAGCCTCACCGTGACCGGACCCGAAGCTGCGGTGAAGGCCATCCAGGAACCGTTGGTGTGGCTGGCGAACGACGGATCGGCGTTGCCGCGCATCAGCGGAAACATGGTCTGGTCCAAGCGGAAGGAACCGCCCGGATGCCACCTGACGGCTGCGTCTGCCGCGGCCGCAACAACGGGCGGGGCGTCTGCGATGGTCATGTTTTCATGGTCCCACGTCCGGCTGACAATCTGCTGGCCGAACCCCTTACGGCAGCGGCCGCCCGGGTCTAGACTCCCTGATGTGGCGTGGGTGGGCCGCGCCACATCCCAGGAACAAGGAGCGCGAATCGTGGCCGCAACAGTGCATTTCGAGATTCCTACGGACGACAAAGACCGTGCCAACACCTTCTACGAAAGCGCCTTCGGCTGGAACCTCAGCCCCATGCAAGGGATGGACTACACCATTGCCATCACGGCACCCTCCGACGAACAGACCGGCACGCCGAAGGAGCCCGGAGCCATCAACGGGGCCCTGTTCCCGCGGACGGACGCGCTGAAGACACCCATCCTCACTCTGGATGTGGAGGACATCGATGCTGCCCTCGCGCAGGTGGAGTCCGCTGGTGGCAGCGTGGTCCAGGCCAAGGACGCCGTCCCCACCATGGGCTGGTATGCCTATTTCAAGGACACTGAGGGCAACGTCCTGGGTGTGTGGCAGACCGACACCTCCGCCGGCACGTAGCCAGATGGCCGAAGCAAGCCCCGCACGTGGCAGGCGGTAACTTTGTACCTATGAAGTACGCCCAGTCCGTCTTGGACCTCATCGGCAATACGCCGCTCATCAAGCTCAACCACGTCACGGAGGGCATCAAAGCCACCGTTTTGGTGAAGCTCGAATATGTTAATCCCGGCGGATCCATCAAGGACCGGATCGCCGTGAAGATGATCGAGGATGCCGAAAAGGACGGCCGGCTCCAGCCGGGCGGAACCATCGTAGAGCCGACGTCGGGCAACACCGGAGTGGGTTTGGCGCTGGTAGCCCAGCAAAAGGGCTACAAGTGCATCTTCGTTGTGCCGGACAAGGTGGGCGAGGACAAGCGTGCCGTCCTGCAGGCGTACGGAGCCGAGGTAGTGGTTACACCCACGTCCGTGGCCCCTGACAGCCCGCAAAGCTACTACGGCGTTTCGGACCGCCTCGTCAGCGAAATCCCGGGTGCCTTCAAGCCGGACCAGTTCTCCAACCCCGCCGCCCCCGGCAGCCACTACGAGTCCACAGGCCCGGAAATCTGGCAGGACACCGACGGCCGGGTCACGCACGTGGTCATCGGCGCCGGAACAGGCGGCACCATCACCGGCACCGGCCGCTTCCTCAAGGAAGTCTCCGCGGACCGTGCAGAGTCCGACGGCGGCCGGGTCAAGATCATCGGCGCGGACCCGGAAGGTTCGGTGTACTCAGGCGGCACCGGCCGGCCCTACTTCGTGGAAGGAGTGGGTGAGGACATGTGGCCCGGCAACTACGACCCCTCCGTTCCGGATGCCGTCCTTGCCGTCTCCGATGCCGACTCTTTCTCCATGACACGCCGCCTTGCCCGCGAGGAGGGCCTCCTGGTGGGCGGCTCGTCCGGAATGGCCGTGGTGGCTGCACTGCAGGCTGCCAAGGACCTGGATGAGTCAGCTGTAGTGGTGGTGATCCTCCCGGATTCCGGCCGCGGCTACCTGGCCAAGATCTTCAACGACCAGTGGATGCGCTCTTACGGCTTCCTCTCCGGCGGTGAAGAGTCCTCCGTGGGTGAGGTCCTCAAGTCCAAGACAGGCGAGATGCCGGACCTGGTCCACATCCACCCCAACGAGACCGTCCGCGATGTCATCAACATCATGAACGAATTCGGCGTCTCCCACATCCCGGTCCTCTCACAGGAACCACCCGTAGTGATGGGCGAGGTCATGGGAGCCGTGGATGAGCGAAGCCTTACCAGCAAACTGTTCCGTGGCGAAGCGAAGCTGACGGACATGATCTCCGAGCACATGGGGGAGCGCCTCCCCGTGATCGGCTCGCTGGAAACCATTTCTGCCGCGCGCGAGCTGCTGTCCGACGTCGATACCGTCATGGTGACCTTCGTGGGCGCCCCGGTAGGTATCCTGACGCGCCACGACCTTCTGGCGTACCTGAGCAACTAGGCGCCGGCGCCGGTCCAACCCCGGCCCCTGTCCAATCGTCCAACGACCCAAGAGGAGCTTCCATGTCTGCCACCAACAACGCCGGGTTCAACACGCGCGCCGTCCACGCCGGACAGGCCTTCGAACCCCGGACCGGTGCTGTGGTGCCGCCGCTGCACTTCAGCTCCACCTACGCCCAGGACGGTATCGGCAACCTGCGGTCCGGGTACGAGTACGGTCGTGGCGGCAACCCGACCCGCGACGCCCTCCAGGAGCAGCTGGCCGCCCTCGAAGGTGGTACCGCAGCGTTTTCCTTCGGTTCGGGCCTGGCTGCCGAGGACTCGCTGATCCGTGCGATCGCCCGCCCCGGTGACCATATCGTCCTTGGCAATGACGCCTACGGTGGCACCTACCGCCTGATCAACCGGGTCCTGGGCGACTGGGGTATCGGCAACACTCCCGTGGACATGTCGGACCTCGACGCCGTGGCAGCAGCCGTCGCCGCGAACAACACCAGGATCGTCTGGGTGGAGACGCCGTCCAACCCGATGATGAAGATCACCGACATTGAGGCCCTCGCCGCTGTAGCGCACGACGCCGGTGCCCTCCTGGTGGTGGACAACACCTTCGCGTCTCCCTACTTGCAGACCCCGCTCGCCTTGGGCGCTGACGTGGTGGTCCACTCCACCACCAAGTACATCGGCGGCCACTCCGACGTTGTGGGTGGCGCGATCGTGGTCAAGGACGATGAGCTGGCAGAGAAGATCGGCTTCATCCAGTTCGCGGTGGGCGCGGTTTCCGGTCCCATGGATGCTTTCCTCACCACCCGCGGACTGAAGACACTCGGCGTTCGTATGGACCGTCACAGCGACAACGGCCAGGCAGTGGCTGAATGGCTGCTGCAGCGTCCCGAGGTGGAAGCGGTGCTCTACCCGGGCCTCCCGGACCACCCCGGACACGAGCTTGCAGCGAAGCAGATGAAGAAGTTCGGCGGCATGGTCTCCGTGCAGTTCAAGGGTGGCGAGTCTGCGGCACGCACGGTCGCCGAATCCACGTCGGTGTTCACGCTGGCGGAATCCCTGGGGGGCATCGAGTCCCTGATGAACTACCCGTCGGAGATGACCCACGCCTCCGTGAAGGGCACCGAACTGGCGGTTCCGGTCAACCTCCTGCGCCTTTCCTGCGGGATCGAGGAAGCCGAGGACCTGATCGCCGACCTTGAGCAGGCCTTTGCCAAGATCAGTAACGGCTGACACTGTGGCTTCTCCTTCACACACGGTGGCTTCCACCACGCAGCGGGGCTGGATTCTCACCGTGGCGGGTGCGCTGACCCTCGCCGTGGCGGTGTGGTTCCTCTACACGGACTACGAGCCGGCACTGAACGACTTTGAGGTCTACTTCTACGGCGGTGGCAAAGTCCTGGAAGGCGGCGATCTCTACGCTGTTCGGGAGGGCCTGCCGTTTACCTACCCGCCGTTCGCCGCGCTCCTCTTTACGGGCTTGGCGGCCATGGGCTTCTTCGCCAGCAGCCTGGTGTTCATCCTCGCTGCCTTGGTGGGTGCAGGAGTGGTTGCTGCATGGCTGGCACGGCACTACTTCGGCTTGACGGGCTGGCGCTCAGCGTTTGCCGATTACCGGTTCCGGACCACAGCCTTGGTGGGAGCAGGGGCCATCCTGTTGCTCGGGCCTTGGCGGGATACCTTCGTCTTCGGGCAGATCAACATCATCCTGATGGGCGTCATCCTGGCTGACTTCGCCCTGTATGGGAAAGTCCGTGCAGGCGAAATCCGTTGGCCGGCAGGCCTCCTGATTGGCTTGGCTGCCGGGGTGAAGCTCACGCCGCTGGCGTTTGGTTTGTACTTCCTGGTGCGCCGCGACTTCAAAGCCCTCGGTTGGATGGCTGCAGGCTTCTTCGGATCCATTGCGTTTGCCTGGGCTGTGCTGCCGCAGGCTTCCATGGACTTCTGGACCAAGATCCTGCCCGACACCGGCCGTATTGGCGGACCGGCGTACGTTGACAACCTCTCCCTCAAGGGCCTGCTGCTGCATTTCGGTATGCCGGACTCTTCCCTCACCAATGTGGTGTGGATGGTTCTGTCCCTGGGGCTGGTGGTCCTGGCGGGGCTCATCATTAAGTGGGCCGTGGAAGCTGACGAGAACTTCATCGCAGTATCGGCCAGTGCCATCCTGATGCTCTTGATCAGTCCGGTCTCCTGGTCCCACCACTGGGTGTGGGTCGCCGTCGCGCTCCCCAGCATGGCCTTCGCCATGCACCGGGTACCTTCACGTTCCGGCCGGATGCGCACCGCCGGATGGGTGATCGTCGCCTGTTCCACCGTCGCCTTCTTCATGACTCCGAAGAACCTTGCAGTCTGGGCCGGCGCGGCCGAGTGGGGCAAGGACCCGCAGACCCAATGGCAGCTCATGATTTCCAGCCTTGGCGTGGTGTGCGGGATTGCCATGCTGGTCTACTGGGCCGTGGCATACCATCCCTCCCGGACCCGGAAATAGCCCGCGGGCCCTCCACGAACCGATGAATCCAGCCCTTGTCCGCCCTCCTCACCGCTTTACGGTGGGTGGGGCGGACAAGGGCCGGATCTCCATAAGCGCCTAGCCTGAAATACCCTCCCGGCCGTCCTCCTCACGTCCGGTCAAGCGCCTCCTGAACGACTCATCATCGGCCGAGGTGAGCTGGAGATCGTACCAACCTTCCAGGGTGTCCCAGCCAATCTTCCTGGTGTGCCCGGCCTTCAGCTTCACGGTCTGGTTGTTCTCTGCGTACTGCAGGGACTCCAGCTGCACGGTCACTGTTGCCGTGCCGTTGTTGCGCACTTCCAGTTCCACGGACTTCCTGCCGCGGCGCCCTGTCACGGTGACGTCGACGCCGGACGCGGCACCCGTCGTCGTGCCTTGCAGTTCGTACTGGTACCGGTTGGGGCCGGTGACGACGACGTCGAAAGCGCCGGAGTTGACGGGGAAGTCCACCTTCTGGCTTCCGAGCACGTCCACGTGACGGGGTTCGGTGACCTCGCCGGCGTAGCCGTACACCGTGAAGTGGGTGGGCCGGGTTCCCTTGTTCGTCAGGGTCAGCGTCAGCGCGCCGGCACCTGTGCCGGACTGTACTGTGCCGGACTGTACTGCGGCCGAAACCTGCGGCCGGTAGGGGAGCGGGCGGGCCGGGCGGCTGCCGGTTTCCTGGATCGGGGCCACCTGCACGGCCGGGGGATTCGGGCGCCAGCGGCTGATCTTGGCCGGCACTGCACCCGGGTGGTCAAGGACGGGCGGCGTGCCCGGGGAGGTGAAGTTGAAGACGCCGGTCAGGTCACCGCAGACTTCGCGGCGCCACGGGGAAATATTCGGTTCCTCAACGCCGGTCCAGCGCTCCAGGAAGCGCAGCACGGAGGTGTGGTCGAACACTTCCGAGCTGACGTAACCGCCCACTGTCCAAGGTGAAACGACCGTCATGGGCACACGCGGTCCGAGGCCGATGGGCCTGGCGGTGGTCCAGTCGGTGGACTCGCCCGACGCCGGACGCGGCTGGACGGGCGGCGGGACGTGGTCGAAGTAGCCATCGTTTTCGTCGAAGTTCAGGAAAATCGCCGTGCTGTCCCACGTGTCCGGGTTGCTGGCCACTGTATCCAGCAAGCGGTACACGAAGTTCGCGCTGCCCACCGGTGTTGAGGCCCCAGGGTGCTCGGAATCGGCCGCTGACGGCACAAGCCAGCTGACCTGCGGCAAGGTACCGCCGGTGATGTCTGTGCTGAGGCGTTCAAGGAGGGTGTCCGGACGGCCGCGCCACATGGCTTTGTCGAACAGTGCCCGTTCGGTTTCTGTGAGGGCGGCACGGCCCTGCTCCAATTGGGCAAGGAGACGGTCCTGCTCAGCGGGTGTTTTGCCCTGAAGGTGGTCGTAGAACTCTTCGGTGGTGCGGAGGTTTCCTTCCACGGAAGCAAGCATCTTGCGGCCGATCGCCTTGAACGTGGTGAAGTACTCCACGGCGTTGTCCGTGAAGTTGTCCCAGTCCTGATAGATCTTCCAGGAAACGCCCGACTCTTCCAGTCGCTCAGGGTAGGTGGTCCAGTCGTAGCCGCCGTGGTCGTAGCCGTACGCCGCGTTGGTGACGGCACGCTTGGTGCTGGCGGGCTCGTTGCCCGTGGTGCCGCTCCAGAGATAGTTGCGGTTGGGATTGGTGGAGCCATTGACAGAGCAGTGGTAGGCGTCGCAGATGGTGAAAGTGTCCGCGAGTTCGTATTGCAGGGGAATGTCCTGGCGCTCGTAGAACGTCATGGTGGAAGCGCTCTTGGCGGGGATCCACTGATCGCACCAGCCGCTGCTCCAGGCCGTGGTGGTGCCATTGAAGGAGTGGTCCAGATCGCCCAGGTACTGGATGTCGGTGCCGGGCCTCCCCGCGAGCTCGGCTGCCTTGCGCAGGGAGAACGGCAGCACGGTTTCGCCCGTGGCACGCGGCTGCTCGAACATGGATTTGCCGCTTCGGAGGCGGGCGACGGCTTTGTCTCCGTAGCCGCGGACACCACGCAGTGATCCGAAGTAGTGGTCGAAGGAGCGGTTTTCCTGCATCAGCACAATCACGTGCTTGATGGACTGCAGGCTTCCCGGCGGGACAGGTTTGGCCATGGCGGCCTGTACCGATGGCGGCAGGAGGGACCCGGTGGCCGCAAGCGCCGTCGCTGCAGCTGCCGTGCCGAGGAAGCCTCGGCGGGAGAGGCCCGCCGCTTCGGTTGAACGATTAACCATTTCAGGGGAATTCGAGGACATTCAGGGGTGCCTTTCGTGGTCAGAGGTGACCGGGTAAGCCTAAGCAGCCCGGATGAACCCCGGGTGAAACAGGGGCAAACCGGCGGGGCGTGTCGCGCAGATCACACTCCAGCAGCTCAGCCCACGCCTAGTTGAGGGCTATCACCAGCATCTGGCTGGTACCCGGGATGCAGGTCTGCAATACGGCCTTGGGGAAGCCGCCGAAAACTGCCGCGACGTCACTGGTGGTACCGCCCAGAGGTACCTGTCCCCGCGCATGCACCGTGTACGTTCCAAAGCCTGCCAGTGTGACTCTTTGACCAACGTCGATGCCGGAGAACCGGTCCCATCCACCGCAGTAGTCGTGCTCAGTGATGAACACCGCGAAGGCATCGGTGGGGGTGTAGTGGACCGGACCGATGCACGCATCCACCAGTTCCTGGCCGCCCGATCCGGCAACGTCTATGGTCCATTCGCCGCGGCTGCCGGGCAGGTGAAGAACCGACTCGTTGCCGGGCGTGGGCTGCCCAGCCAGAGGATTCACGACGGCGGGTGCCGCCTGGCGCTGGAAGGTTACGGCGTCGGGGCCAAGAGCCAACCCGGAAGGCCGTACCGGGCTCCAAGGTGCTCCTTGACCGGAGAGTGGCGGTGTCATGGCGATGGCTGCGATCATGGCGCCGGCCAGCACCAAGGCCTTCACGGTACCGACCGGCTCTGCCCTGCGGGACCAGGGAGGTGCCTTATGGGGCCGGAACAGCGTCCTGCGGGACCGGAGGGCAGGGCCTGGCTGGGGAGTGGTGTGCGGTTGTGGTTCGCCCTGCAGAGTCATGGGAACTCCAAGCGGGAGTGGATCCGCTGTGACAGCCGGAACGGATATTCAGGAATCCCCAGACACTTTCGATTGTAGGAACTCCCGGGCCGATATGAACCGGGTGCGGATACTCGTCTTTCCGGCGTGCACTACTTGGTTGCCCCGTCATGAAAGCATGACGCCGTAGCTTTCTTTAGAAAAGTCAGCTACTTTGACCCCATGCCTCTTCGCTCTGACTGGTCCGCCCGCACGTGCAGCCTGGCCCGTGGCCTCGACGTCCTTGGCGATCCATGGGGGAGCCTGGTTCTCCGCGAAATCTTCTTCGGCAACGGCCGGTACGAGGCCATTAAGCAGCGCCTGGAGGTTGCGGACAACGTCCTGAGCAAACGGCTTGGCTGGCTGGTGGAGGCAGGACTGCTGACCCAGCGCCCCTATCACGACGGCACCCGCACCCGGCAGGAATACGTCCTCACCCCCAGCGGCGAGGATGCGCTGCCCGTCTTGAACGCCATCATCATTTGGGCCGAGAAGAACTTGGACGCACCCACCGAGGTGTCCCACATGAAGGTGGTCCACACAGACTGCGGTCAAGCCACATCTTCAGCCGATACCTGCATTCACTGCGGCACCAACCTGACCGCAGCCAACACCAGCTGGCACAGCTTTACGCGCAGCGAGCATCCGCTGCCACTGGCCGTCGCGCCGGAAACCCGCATCCCTGCTTCCCCTGAAACGGAGATCCCCGCATGACCCCGCCCGAAAAGACAGTCCAGGCCAAGCCAGCGGGTGCTCCCACCGGCAAGCGCCGACGACTCCACCCCGCCTGGATCGTGGCAGCCGTGGCATTCCTTGCTTTGGTGGGGGCAGCCGGCTTCCGTGCGGCACCCGGCGTGCTCATGGTCCCGCTTCAGAAGGAGTTCGGCTGGTCAACCACGGTGTTGTCGCTTGCCGTCAGCATCAACCTGGTCCTGTTTGGACTGACGGCGCCGTTCGCGGCAGCGCTCATGGAACGCTTCGGCATCCGCAAGGTCACGTCACTGGCGCTGTGCCTGATCGGCCTTGGCTCGGCCCTCACCGTGTTCGTGAACCAGTCCTGGCAGATCCTGCTGACCTGGGGACTGCTGATCGGTCTGGGCACAGGCTCCATGGCCCTCGTGTTCGCAGCCACCATCGCCAACACCTGGTTCGCCAAAAGCCGTGGACTGGTGATCGGGATACTGACCGCCGGCAGCGCCGCCGGGCAGCTGGTGTTCCTTCCCTTCATCGCCGCCCTCGCCCAGAACCCGGGGTGGCGCGGGGCCTCGCTCCTCATCGCCGCCGGTGCGCTCGCCGTGGTCCCGCTGGTGCTGCGCTGGCTGCGAAACTCACCCGCCGACGTCGGGGTCTTGCCGTACGGCGCCGAGGAACCCGTCGCGCGGGAACCCCGTGCGCCCGAGGCTGACACTCAAGCAGCCGACGCCGGGTCAACCACGACGCCGGACCGCACGCCTGCCGCTGGGGTCGCGTCGACCGTGACGGCGACGGGGGATTCCGCCAATGCGGCTGTCCGTGCCCTGCAGGTCCTCAAACGGGCCAGCAAAGTCCGCACCTTCTGGGCTTTGGCGGCGGGCTTCGCGATCTGTGGAGCAACCACCAATGGGCTGATCGGCACGCACTTTATTCCCTCGGCGCATGATCACGGCATGCCCGAGACCACAGCGGCGGGCTTGTTGGCCGTCGTCGGGATTTTCGACATCGTGGGGACCATTGCTTCCGGCTGGCTGACTGACCGTTTCAACCCCAAGGTCTTGCTGGCGGTGTACTACCAATTCCGGGGGATCGGATTGCTGGTGCTGCCGTTGCTGCTGGGTTCGTCCGTGGAGCCGAGCATGATCATCTTCGTGGTGGTCTACGGGCTCGACTGGGTAGCCACCGTGCCTCCCACCGCCGCGATTTGCCGGTCAGTGTTCGGCGCGGACGGTTCCGTAGTGTTCGGCTGGGTCTTCGCGGCGCACCAGCTCGGAGCCGCAGTGGCAGCACTCCTGGCCGGATTCATCCGGGATGCCACCGGTCATTACAACTACGCATGGCTGGGTGCGGCTGCCATGTGCACGGTGGCTGCGGTCATCAGTGCCACCATCCGCAAGGACGCCGTGAAGAAGGAACCTGTGGCGGTTGCCTGACACTGCATTCCTGAAAGTTGTGGGGCCCGCTCTGCGTGCCAACCCGACCGGGAAGGACGCAAAACAGGCCCCACAACGTGGGGTTGAGCCTGTTGTGGGGCCCGCTCTGCG
>NZ_JAVTJB010000020.1:0-95346 GCF_031843805.1 Arthrobacter sp. WCS2018Hpa-7 | reverse complement strand
GGAGCTCTGCGACGTCGGGACCGGGCCCAACAGCCGGCCACGGAGCGAAGCGGAGTGGACGCCCAAAAGGGTGCGAGCCCCGCGAGCATGCGTCTCCCCAGGTCTTGTCAGACTGGGTTGGTACGGTGAACCTGTCCCGCCTGGTTTCCCCCAATCCCAGGCGGGACACTTATGTCAGAAGGAGGGGTGGGGACCGGGGGACTGCGAGACATTCTTAGCTGGCGCAGGAAAGCCACGGAGCCGTCCGTGGATGTGCCGGCGGTTGAGGAACGCAAGCCGCTGACGGTTGCTGAATCGGCCGATCTGGAGGCCGCTTGGGCAGAACTGCGCCAGACTGCCGCGGCGTCCAAGGTGACGTCGTTGCGTGCCTGTAGCCGCAATGGGCGTTCTTGGGCCGAAGATCCGGAGGCCGTGCGGGCGATCGCTGCGACCATCGGGCGCATCACGAACGACAGGGCTGAAGGGCCGAAGGACCGAAGGACCGAAGGACGAGCCTGCCCGGTAGGGGCGGGCCGCCGTGTGGCAGCCCGCCCCGTTCCGGTCTAGCTGCCGTCGCCCTTGAGGACCTTGGAGATGGCACGGTACGCCATGATCGCCGCTCCCAGGGCTGTGAGCGAGAGAACGAAGTTCGCGATGTCCAGTGGTTCCATGAGGGTTTCCTTATCGTTGAGTAGGACTTAGTCTGAGAAGGAGCCGGTGGCCGCAACCTTGCGGTCACGACCACCGGGTTTCGTAGCTACACCTACTTCCTTGCTTTACGCTTACGCTTCCGAGTTGCAGCTCGGGAGCGTTTGCTCTTTAAGCGCGCGTTCCGCATGGAGAGTAGAGCGATGACAGCTGTCATCAAGCTCACGACCGAAGTCGCGAGCTTGATCGCTTCGTCGATGCTCATGTAGCCACCTCCTTCCTGCCCCGCCGTGCGAGGCCCCCACGTCGCAGCCGGTCGAGGGTGGGCCGTCAACCCCGAAGAGTGACAGGGGAATCCCGCGAAATAAGGGAGCGCAGCGACCGCGTGGGATTGCCCGGTTGCGTGGGTTGACGGGTCGGGCCCCCGGACGGCTACGATCAGTGGCCTTGTACGGAGAACAACCCAGCCACATGTAAGGCAAAAAGCGGCTTTTGCAGGCCGAAGCGCAGCGAAGGTCCGTTCGGGTTCTGGTCCTTTAGGCTGGGCGCATGGACGAGTCCATTCCGAGGGCACTGCAACCACCGGTTGCTGTTGCCCTGGCGAAACTCGTCAAGGATCTCCCTGGTTCTCACGCGCTCCCAGGCGCTTCCTACTGCGAGCCCAAGTGGGACGGCTATATTCACTGGACTTCGTCAAGTCCTCCGGGCAGTGACGCGCCCTATGCGCCTATTGATGGGGCATTCGGCGGTCCCGTGGAGTGGGTTGGTCTTGGCCTCGTCGGCCACTTGAAGGTGCTCTAGCGAACCCGTCAAGGACATTCCGGCTCCATGTGTTCTGCATGGTGTGATGAATTCAAGGTTGATCGGTGCCGGCTCATCATTTCAGACAAGGAGGTATGCCAGGGCTTACTCTTTCGACGCTGGGTAGAAGTAGAATGGGCGGCGGATTGATGTGACCGCGACTCGTTCGGGTTGTACAGAGATGGAAGCGGAGATGATGACTGGTCGTGGCGTGCGTCTGGTGCGTGGCTGGGCTGCGGCCTTCGCTTCGACAGGCATCGCTGCGTTCTCACACGTCATCGCCGGTGGTTCGTCCCCGGATACGGCTGTGCTTTTGTTGTCGCTGGCCTTGTCTGGGTTTGTGTGCACGGCCTTGGCGGGCCGTTCCCTGTCGTTATGGCGACTGTGCACTGCCGTTGTGTTGAGCCAGGGGCTCTTCCATGCTTTGTTCAGTCTTAGCCCTTCCCACACGATGACTGCCATGGCTCCCTCTTCGGGGCACGCCAGTCATGCGGCCCCGACGATGCTCGCTGACCAGGCCGTCAGCACTGGCTCGCTGGATCATTCCTCGCCGATGATGTGGGCTGGCCACGCCGTGGCCGCCCTGTTGACCATTGCTGTACTCCGGCACGGGGAAGTAACTGCCGTGCGTTTGATCCAAGCGTTGCGGCTCCAGTTGGTTCCGTTCCTGCCACTCTTCCACCCCTTGGCCGTGACACCGGGGGCACCATTCAATCCAGCGAGCTGGCAGGTGCGGCCGCTGCGCAACCTGGGCGTCCCGCTGCTGGTCATGCGGCACCGAGGCCCGCCGCTGCTTCCCGTCGTGTCCTAGGCGCTCAGCGCCTTCACCACCCACTTAGCCCCGCCCGCCGAGGGCGGTCGCGGGGCGGGAAGCAGCCATGGCAAGTTATTCTTTGCATTCTTTTTCGTGGCGGATCCCTGAACGCGGCAGGTATTCCCTGCTGCTGGCCGTGCTGCTCTGCCTTGGTTTGGCCTTGGTTGGCGCACCATCAGCTTCCGCCCATGACGTGTTGGCCTCGTCAACCCCCGGCACTAATGAACGGCTGCCCGAGGCGCCATCGAGTGTCGCTTTACGATTCAGTGCACCCTTGTTGAAGATCGGCCACGAAATCCGTGTAGTCGATGCCGCGTCGAAGAACTGGGTCCAGAGCGAGCCGGTTCTGGCGCGGGAGACGCTGACCCAGCCCTTGGCAGCGGACCTTCCGCCTGGCGAGTACCAGGTTCGTTGGCGGGTAGTTTCCAGCGACGGGCACCCGATCAACGGCAGTTACTCGTTCCTGGTTGGAGCCGACGCGAAACTTGGCTCCGTCCCGGCCCCAGGCGCCGCCTCCGGCCCTGCCGATCCAGTGATCCAGACAGAAGCCGATGCTGCTGCTGCGAGCAACAACCCGGCAATCGCTCTGCCGGGATGGCTGGTTGCTGCCGGTATCGGGGCTGCCGCGGGCTTGGGCTTGTATTTGCTCTGGGGTTTCATCCTCCGCGGCCGCAGAGCCGCGTCCAACAGCGACTAAACGCCACACCAAACTACTAATGACCCCGTGGCCGGAACCGCTCGTGCGTCCGGCCGTGGGCCAACTCCGTCAGGAGCACCATCGTGTCCAAGAAGAATCCTTACCCTGTCCTTTCCATTGTCGCCGCCGCCGTGATTGCCTTGACCGGTTGCGCCCAAGGCACTGCCCCGGCATCATCTCCTGCAGTGTCAGCCAGCCAGGGCGCCCCCGTACTGACCGTGTCAGAGCCGTGGGTCAAGGCAGCCGATTCGGGGATGTCCGCCGCGTTCGGAACTATCCGCAACACAACCGACAAGGACGTGACGGTCGTGAGTGTCAGCACGCCGGCATCGCCCATGGCGGAACTTCACGAAACCATCATGGGCGCCAACGGCACCATGCAGATGCAAGCCAAACAGGGCGGCTTCACGGTGCCGGCCAGGGGTGAACTGACACTTGAACCTGGCGGCAACCACATCATGCTCATGGGTCTGTCCAAGCCGGTTCTGGCCGGGGACGAAGTCAGCTTTGAATTGAAAACCTCCGACGGCGGAGCGGTGGCCTTCACCGCGCAGGGCAAGGATTTCACCGGAGCGAACGAGAACTACAGCTCCGGGGAAAGCACCCCGTCCGGGCACGACTCGGCGGACCACAGCCACAGTGAGTCCGCAACACCGGGGCCGTCGAACTAGTGTCCGCTCATACTGACCGCCCCGAACCGCAGGGCACGGGGGTACGGCGGCGTCACCTTCTATTTGGTGGCGCTGCCGCAGGCCTCGGCGCCTTGGCCGCTGCCGGGGCCCAGTTGGCCAGCTCCGGCACCACCCCCGGCGCCAGCCCTGCCCTGGACGTCAACGGTTCAGAGACGGTTCCGTTTCACGGGTCCAGACAAGCAGGGGTTAGCACCGGGGCTCAGGCGCACGGCGTGTTCATCGCGCTGGACCTGCAGCCCGGGACCACGGCTCGACGGGTCAAGGCACTCCTGAAGCTCCTAAGCGATGACGCGGCCAACCTGACCCAAGGCAAGGCTGCGTTGGCGGACACAGAGGGGGAACTTGCCCTGCGTCCGGCCCGGTTGACGGTGACCTTCGGGTTCGGCCCCGGGATCATCGATACGGTTGCCCCGGCCCGCAGTCCGTTGTGGTTAAAGGACCTTCCGGCGTTCTCCGTCGACAGGCTCGTGCCGGAGTTCACCGGCGGGGATCTGTTGTTGCAGATTTGCGCGGACGATCCGCTGACTGTGGCACACGCTCAGCGGATGCTACTCAAGGACAGTCGTAGCTTCACCACCGTCCGGTGGGCGCAAACGGGATTCCGCCGTGCCTACGGCACCGAGAAGCCCGGAACGACCATGCGCAATCTCTTTGGCCAGGTCGACGGGACCACCAACCCGTCACCAGGTACGGAAAGCTTCGAGAAGGTCGTCTACGGCCATGGGCAGATCCCTGCCTGGACCGAGAACGGCACCTCACTGGTCATCCGGAGAATCAGTATGAACCTGGACAAATGGGACGAACTTGATCGCTCCGGCCGGGAGGAATCCGTGGGACGCAAGCTCTCAAACGGGGCTCCCCTGACCGGGGACAGCGAACATGACGAACCGGACTTTACCGCAGTCAATCCTGTGGGGTTTCCAGTGATCGCGGAGTTCTCCCACATGCGCCGTGCACGACCGGAGGATGAAACCCAACGGATTTTCCGGCGGGCCTTCAACTACGACGCAGCCCCCACCGCCGGGACTGTATCGGATTCCGGGCTGCTCTTCGTCTCCTACCAGGCGGACGTGGACCGGCAGTTCGTGCCGATCCAGCGCCGGCTGGACGAATTGGACTTGCTGAACGAATGGACAACACCCATTGGATCGGCCGTGTTCGCCATTCCCCCCGGATGTGAACCCGGCGGATTCATCGGCGAACAGCTCTTCACCTAAACCAGCACGCAAGCAGTAACCAACCCTGCCCGGCGTGGCCGGGTCTGGAGTGCTGCAAACACCCCTTCACTAAGCTCCGGTCCCGGTCACGCAGACCAGCCGGGAACACGTTCGAGGAAGAACAACTTCATGACAAGCACCATCACCACCGAACCCGGCACCCCTGCCGGGGCCCCGCCCCAACCGGCAGGTAAACGACCCGCCGGGCCCTTGAGGGCACTGATCAGCCGCCTGCACTTCTACGCCGGTGTTTTCGTCGGCCCGTTCCTGCTCATCGCTGCCCTATCCGGTGCTCTCTACGCACTGACCCCGGCAATGGAAGAAACGATTTACGACAAGGAACTCCACGTCCCCGTCTCACAGACCTCCGTGCCGCTGGCTGAGCAGATCCGTGCCGCGCAGCAAGTCGTTGGGGACCAACAGCCCTCCGCTGTCCGGCCGGCACCCATGCCCGGGGACACCACCCGCGTCATGTTCGCTGACCCGTCACTGGGCGAATCCGAATCCCGGGCGATCTTCATCAACCCGGCCAACGCGGAAGTCCGCGGGGACCTGACCGTCTACGGCACCTCCGGTGTCCTGCCGTTCAGAACCTGGATCGACCAGCTCCACCGTAACCTCCATCTTGGCGACTTGGGGCGCATCTACAGCGAACTGGCCGCGTCCTGGCTGTGGGTCATCGCACTGGCCGGCCTGGTTCTCTGGCTCACCAAACCACGCCGCCAAAAGCCGGCCAGGAAGGCTGCTACAGGTCCCGTGACGGCTGCCCGTAAGGGGAAGTTCAGCAGGGCCCGGCTGGCCAAGATCCATGGGACCGGCGGTGCGGTTCTTATCCTCGGATTTCTGTTCCTCTCGGCCACCGGGTTGACCTGGTCCCAATTCGCCGGGGACAACATCTCCAACGTACGATCATCCCTGGACTGGACCACACCCAAGCTCCCCACCGCACTGAGCCCGGCTGCGGCTACCCCGCCCGCCGGTGAGCACGACCACGGCCAAAGCCATGGCGGATCCACCGCTACCGCGACCGATCCCACCGTGTACGACCACGTCCTCGCCGCAGCCCGTCAAGACCCCCTCATCAACGCAGGCAGGGTCGAGATCAAGCCACCGGCCAAAGCAGGCACCGCCTGGACAGTCACCGAGATCGACAGGTCCTGGCCCACCCAGGCCGACGCTGTTGCCGTGGACCCTACAACTATGTCCATCAGCGGCAAACTCGTCTTTGAAGACTTCAGCCTGGCCGCGAAGCTAACCCGCTGGGGCATCGACGGCCACATGGGGGTACTGTTCGGCCTGGCCAACCAACTCGTGCTGGTCATCGTCGCCCTTGGACTGGCAACCAGCGTCCTCGGCGGCTATCTCATGTGGTGGAAGCGCCGCCCCACCAAGGGCCCATCCTGGGCCGCGGGCCGCCACCCGGGCCGGACCTTCCTCCGCACGGCGCCATGGCCGCTGACCGCCGGGGTTGCGATCGCCGCCATCGGGGTAGGGATCGCGGTCCCGCTCCTGGGCATCAGCCTCCTGGCCTTCATGGTCTTTGACGTCATCCTTGGCGTCGTGAAGAACCGCCGCCGAAGCAGCACCACACAATAGGCCAGGAAGCCAGTAGCTGTGGCCGGGCGAGTCGCCTCCCGGCCACAGCTCACTTCCAGACCACCAGCCCTGTCATGGCCGTGCGACAGAGAGATGGCTATTCGTGGTCTCACTGCCATCCCTGTTCAAGCGGTCACCCAAGCCTGTGCGTCAGCCCCCCACGCGGGCATTCCGTCGGATCCGCGCAGGCAACCCACCCTTGAATCCATCCCGACCAGCCCCTCGGCGCAGCCATCCACCGAGGAATCCAACCGTGTACCTGGCCCAGGCAACCCTCATGTGCGCCCGGCGGAGTCGCGACGTGAGGCCAAAGGTAGCGGGCCTGAAAGGGAATCCAATCTGTCACCACCGCCGTCCCATCAGGGGCCCTCGGCCCTCAACGGTTGGAGGCACCACGTTGACCGTTCCGCCGAGGATCCTCCGTTGAGCTGATACTGGCGGAGACTCTTGCAGTCGAGGCCTTTGGCGGTTCGGGATAGTCCGCACGTCCATTCCGGCTCGCACTTCCTTACCGAAGAGTGTGTGGCCTGAGCTCCATCCCCCAGCGCTTAAGTCCTGGCCGGCCCCCGCATGACAGACCGACAAAAGGCAGATTTTATCGGCATCCCTAATAGCTACTTTTCGGTACACCTAACTTTCCTCTATTCTCATAACAGAATGCCCCGATGATGAGGAACGACGATGGCTGCATCCACCCTTGAAACCCGCCCCACACCCCGCAAGGTCTGGTCCCGGCTCCTGTTGCTTGGCCCTGCCTTCGTTGCCGCGATCGCCTACGTGGATCCTGGCAACGTGGCCGCGAACCTCACCGCGGGTGCGAACTACGGGTATCTGCTGGTGTGGGTTCTGGTGGTGGCAAACGCCATGGCCGTCCTCGTGCAGTATCAGTCGGCGAAGCTGGGGCTGGCCACGGGGATGAGCCTTCCCGAAATTTTGGGCAAGCGCCTGGGCACGAAACGGCGGCGGCTGTACTGGGCGCAGGCTGAGATCGTCGCTGGTGCCACGGACATGGCCGAGGTGATCGGCGGCGCGGTCGCCCTGAACCTGCTGTTCGGCCTTCCGCTGTTGGCTGGCGGTGTCATCATCGGCGTGGCGTCCATGCTGCTGCTGGCGTTGCAGTCCCACCGGGGCCAGCGTTCCTTTGAATACGCGATCATGGTGCTCCTGGGAGTCATCGCCGTAGGGTTCATGTCCGGATTGTTCGTCAACCCGCCGGACGGTGGAAGCGCGTTGGCTGGGTTGGTGCCTCGTTTTGAGGGCACCGACACGGTCCTGCTGGCGGCGAGCATGCTCGGAGCTACGGTCATGCCGCATGCGATCTACCTGCACTCGGCCCTGGCCCGGGACCGCCACGGTTTCTCCGAGGATCCTGCAGTGCGGACCCGTCTGATCCGGGCCACCCGCTTCGACGTCGTGGGGGCTTTGCTGCTCGCGGGTGTGGTGAACATATCAATGCTGCTGCTGGCGGCGTCCAGTCTGCGCGGCATCGAGGGAACGGACACCATCGACGGGGCCCACGCTGCGGTGACCTCGGCACTGGGCCCGGCCATCGGTGTCATTTTCGCCGTCGGTTTGCTGGCCTCGGGGTTGGCCTCGACGTCGGTGGGTTGCTACGCCGGTGCGACGATCATGGGCGGGCTCTTGAAGGTCCGGACCCCGTTGCTGACGCGCCGGGTCATTACCCTTATTCCGGCGCTGATCGTTCTGGGAGCAGGTATCGAACCGACCCTGGCGCTGGTGCTAAGCCAGGTGCTGCTCAGTTTCGGCATCCCCTTTGCTTTGATCCCGTTGATCCGGCTCACCGGCAAACGTGACGTGATGGGCATCCACGCCGATGGCAAAGCCCTGAAGATCGCCGGCTGGACCAGCGCCACCTTGATCGTCGGACTCAACATCGTCCTCATCACGCTGACCCTCAGCGGCCAATCCTGAGACCGGGCCCGAAAGCCATGCCCGTCCTAACCTTGGGCCACGGGCTCTACCCAGAGGGCCGCTGCTGCCTCGGCGCCAAGGGCGACGTTCTTCCCGGACCCAGCGAGACGAACAGGTATCCCGGCTGCGAAGGCCTTGCGTTCACCGACGATGAGTTGCGTGCCCGGGATGAGGCCATGTTCGGCGAAGTAGCGGAGCATCTCGGCGCTCTCATCCGAGACCCGCCGAATGACCACAGCATCCCCGGGCCGCACCTCGCTCAACGGCACCGCGACGGCCCGGTCCAGATGTTCGCCCGGCAATGGGATCGGATCGCCGTGTGGATCGTGCCGCGGGTGGCCAAGAAGTGCATCGATCCTGGCGATGAAGGTATCCGAGACTGCGTGCTCGAGCACCTCAGCCTCATGATGGACTTCGTCCCAGCGGTAGCCGAGGTTTTCGACGAGGAACGTCTCCAAAAGCCGGTGCCTGCGGACCATCGCCAGCGCATACTCCTCACCGGTCCGGGTCAGTTCCACTCCGCCGTAGCGGGCGTGCGTCAGCAACCCCTGCGTCGTGTACTTCCGGATGCCTTCGGAAGCGGTCGAGGCGCTGATTCCCAGGCGCTCCGCAACAAAGCCCACCGTGACCGGTTCGTCGGACCACTCCATCGCTGTCCAGATCAACTTCAGGTAATCCTGGGCGACGGCCGTCAGGTCCGATGCCCGTGCCCCCTGGCTTTCGCTACTGATACTCATGCTTCCTTTCGGCTACGACTCCTTCGGGCGGGCCCACTCGGAAAAGAACAAGCCCAGCACCACCAGTAGGGGTCTCGGTATCCACGAGGCCAGAGAGCGACCTCCATGCCGCCTATGGCCCCGAGCCACGTCAGGATGGTTCAGGAAGTCCTGATCGTTGATCAGGGCCAAAGGTGCGCTACGGAGTCATAGCAATAGTGGCATTAACGATAACATCATAAATACGTGCTATCATCGCCAAATGACGATGCAATTTGGCGATTCCGTGGACAACTGCGGCCGACTCGACCCTGCGGCCGCGCTGTTTCATTCCCTAGGTGACCCCACCCGGTTGGCCATTGTGAAGCTGATGGCCGGCGGTGAGGTGCGGGTCAGTGACCTTACCGGGAAGCTGGGCTTGGCCCAGTCGACGGTTTCGGCGCACGTGGCGTGCTTGCGGGACTGCGGTCTGGTCGAAGGCCGGGTGCAGGGCCGCAGCGTATTCTACTCGCTGTCCCGGCCGGAATTGATGGACATGCTCGCCCAGGCTGAGATCCTGCTTGCCGCCACCGGCAATGCGGTCAGCTTGTGCCCGAACTACGGCACCGGCAGTACCGGATCCCCCCTGACGAAGGAGAACGCACAATGAGCGACGCCTGCGGATGCAGCGATGACAAGCCCGAAACCGGCGACGCCGAAGAAGCGGAGGAAAAGGTCGGGTTCTGGCAGGTAAGCGAAATTCGCGCGTCCGCCGTCTCCGGTGTGCTGCTTCTGGCTGGCTGGATCGCGTCCCTGACCGGGGCACCGGAGTGGCTGCGCCTGCCGCTGGAAGTCGCCGCGCTGCTGGTGGCTGCGTGGACGTTCGTGCCTTCCACCCTCCGCCGGCTGGTCAAGGGCAGGATCGGGGTCGGCACCCTGATGACGATCGCCGCGGCCGGCGCGGTCGCACTGGGACAGTTCGAGGAAGCAGCCATGCTGGCTTTCCTCTACGCGATCTCCGAAGGGCTGGAGGAATACTCGCTCGCCAAAACCAGGCGCGGCCTGCGGGCACTGCTGGACCTGGTCCCGGCAGAAGCGACCGTGCTGCGCGACGGCACCGAAATCACGGTAGCCCCGGCCGAGCTGACCCCCGGAGACCGGATGATCGTCCGCCCAGGTGAACGGCTGGCCACCGACGGCCGGATCATCACCGGGCGCACCTCACTGGACACCTCCGCGCTGACCGGAGAATCCGTGCCCGTCGAGGCCGGGCCCGGGTCCGAAGTTTACGCCGGCTCCATCAACGGCACCGGCCCGCTGGAGGTCGAGATCACCAGCACAGCCGAGAACAACTCCCTGGCAAGGATCGTGCACATCGTCGAAGCCGAACAGTCCCGCAAGGGTCCCGGCCAACGCCTCGCCGACAACATCGCCAAGAAACTCGTCCCAGGGATCCTTATTACCGCGGCCCTGATCATCATCTTCGGCTTCATCGTCGGCGAACCGCTGCTGTGGTTCGAACGGGCTCTGGTCGTCCTCGTCGCAGCCTCTCCCTGTGCCCTGGCAATCTCCGTGCCAGTTACGGTCGTTGCCTCCGTCGGTGCGGCCTCCCGTATCGGTGTCCTCATCAAAGGCGGAGGCGCCCTGGAAACCCTCGGCAGAATCCGCACCATCGCTTTGGACAAGACCGGCACCCTGACCCGGAACAAGCCCGCCGTGATCGACGTCGCGGCCACCGGCTCCGCTACCCGGGAGCAGGTGCTCGCCCTCGCGGCCGGACTCGAGGCCCGCAGCGAGCACCCGCTCGCCCGCGCCATCCTCGCCGCCTCAGCGGAACGCGCGCCCGTCACCGACGTGGACACCGTCCCCGGCGCAGGTCTGGAAGGCCGGCTGGAGGGCAGGACCGTCCGGCTCGGCCGCCCGGGCTGGATCGGCGCCGGCCCCCTGACCGCCGAGGTCGAGCGGATGCAGCACGCAGGTGCCACGGCCGTGCTTATCGAGGACGACGGACAGGTCATCGGCGCAGTCGCGGTCCGTGACGAGCTGCGCCCCGAAGCCTCCTCGGTCATTGCCCGGCTCACCGCCTCCGGGTACACGACGGCCATGCTCACCGGTGACAACCTCATCACTGCCACCGCCCTTGGCGAAGCCGCGGGCATCACCGAAGTCCACGCCGACCTGCGCCCCGAGGACAAGGCCGAGATCATCCGCACCCTCCAGACGCGGCAGCCTACCGCCATGGTAGGTGACGGCGTGAACGACGCCCCGGCCCTGGCGACTGCTGACACCGGGATCGCGATGGGCGCGATGGGGACCGACGTCGCAATCGAAACCGCGGACATCGCCCTGATGGGCGAGGACCTGAACCACCTGCCTCAGGTCCTCGAGCATGCACGCAGGACCAGGGCCATCATGCTCCAGAATGTGGGCCTGTCCCTACTGCTGATCGCCGTGCTGATCCCCCTGGCACTGGTCGGGGCGCTCGGCCTGGCGGCCGTGGTCCTCATCCACGAGCTTGCCGAAATTGTCGTGATCGCCAACGGCGTCCGTGCTGGCCGCATTAAGGCACGGCCCTCCGGCTACCTCCAGCCGGAATCAGTACGCACGGCCCGGGTTTCTGCATGAGCACCACACCAATACAGCTACGCACACGCAGAGCTCTCCTCGGGCTCGGTGCCGTTGCCCTGGCAGCCATGGACCTGCTGGCCAAGACCCTCGTCGTGGTGACCATGGCCGATGGCCGGGTCCTGGACTTCGGCCTGTTCAATCTCCGGCTTGCCTACAACACCGGTGTCGCCTTCAGCCTCGGAGCAAGCCTGTCCCCGTGGATTGTCGTCGCGGCGACGACACTGATCGTGGCCGTGCTGGCGGTGTTCCTGTACCGTGCGGCCCCCCGGTTCGGCCGACTGTCCCGCGCCGGGGCCGTTTTCCTTCTCGGCGGGGCATTGGGGAATCTGGTGGACCGGATGGACGGGGCAGGCGTCGTTGACTACCTGCACACCGGGTGGTTCCCGACCTTCAACCTTGCCGATGTCTTCGTCGTCGGCGGAGTAGGTCTGCTGGTTCTGGGGTCCATGCGCAGCCCTGCAGCGCCGCAGGAAGAGCACTGAGACGTTGGACATTGGCGAGTACTTTGCCTCGACGGTGACTTCCGGGGCTCTGGTTCTGGCGTTGCCCCTGGCGGCCGTGGCGGGGTTGGTGTCTTTCCTTTCCCCGTGCATCCTACCGCTGGTGCCCGGCTATCTGGGCTTCGTCTCCGGGCTCACGGACCCGACCCAGCCTCGGAACAGAAGGCGGGTCCTGTCAGGGGTGGCATTGTTCATTCTGGGCTTCGGCGCCGTTTTCACCCTCTATGGTGCGGCCTTTGGAGCCATCGGATCCTGGCTGCTCCGCTGGCAGGACCCGCTCATGAGAGGGCTGGGCATCGTGGTCATCATCATGGGCCTGGTCCTGCTCGGACGGTTTTCCTGGCTCCAGCAAACCCGGAAATTTCAGGTTCCCGGACGCGGCGGGCTCTCCGGGGCCCCGCTGCTCGGTGTCGTCTTCGGCCTGGGATGGACCCCCTGCATGGGCCCAACGCTCAGTGCCGTGCTCAGCCTGAGCGTCACCGCCGGAAGCGCCTGGCGCGGGGCACTGCTGGCCTTTGTCTACTGCCTGGGCCTGGGAATCCCCTTCGTCCTCGTGGCCCTGGGCCTGAACTGGGTCTCTAAAGTCCTGACCGTGGTGCGCAAGCACATCCGTGCCGTCAACATCGGCGGCGCGGTCATGCTGATCGTCCTGGGCGTCCTGATGGTTTCCGGGTTGTGGGTGCAGTGGATCTACCAGCTGCAGAACCTGGCCGGGACATTCCTGATGCCCGTATAGCACCCAGACCCGAGCACGACGATACGAAAAGCGAAGGCCAATGACATGATCAACCAAACAGAGCCGCACCGGCGTCCCGAACGCCGCACCATCCTGGGCCTGGGCGCGGCAGTGCTTGCTCTCGCCGGCTGTACAAGCCCGGACGTTCTGGCCGAGCAGGCCAAGGCCGGAGATGACAAGAACTACATCGCCGGCGACGGGTCGGTGAACGAATACCCGCCCGAGTCACGGGGCGCCCGGGTGTCCCTGGAGGGCCAGCTCTTCAACGGGGAGAAGGTTACTGCCGAGGATTGGGCGGGCAAGGTCATGGTCCTCAATTTCTGGTACGCGGCCTGCGCACCCTGCCGGGTGGAGGCCCCGGACCTGGCCGCCCTGCACACGGAGTTCAAGGACCAAGGCGTCTTGTTCTACGGCGTCAACGTCCGCGACGACGCCGCGACGGCCGAAGCCTTCGAGCGGACCTTCAAAGTCGACTATCCCAGCTTTGATGACAGCGACGGCGGAATCCTGTTGGCCATGACCGAGTACGTTCCGCCCCGTGCAGTGCCCACCACTCTGGTGCTGGACACTGAAGGCCGCGTCAGTGCCCGGATCCTGGGGATCTCTCAAAAAGGAACCCTGAAGGCACTGATCACTACCGCGGCTGCTGGATCATGAATACCAGGGCCGCCACGAAACCAACCAAAGGACGACAGCCATGACCAGCACCGCGAAATCTGCTGCGAACGCGAAACCCGCCTACAGTGACCTTGCTTTAGCTGAGGTGGGACCGGACATTCCCCGCATGACCCGGGACATACCGTTCGGCTGGCTGCTGGTCATCACCGGTGTCGTCGGCTGGCTCGCCTCCGGCGCCTTGGTCCTGGAGAAACTCGAGGTACTCAAGGACCCCGACTATAAAACGGTCTGCGACGTCAATCCCTGGATTTCCTGCGGCCAGGTCATGCAGACCTGGCAGAGTTCGGTTTTCGGATTCCCCAACATGTTTATCGGGATCGTGGCGTTCGCCATCATCATCACCACGGGCATGGCGCTGCTTTCCGGGGCGACGTTCGCCCGCTGGTACTGGGCCGGGCTGCAGGCCGGTGTCACGCTGGGGTTTGTCTTCGTGGTGTGGCTGTGGTCCCAGGCCCTGTACTCGATCCACATCCTCTGCCCCTTCTGCATGATTGTCTGGGCGGCAATGATTCCCCTGTTCGTCTGGGTCACGGCCCGGAACATCACCCATGGAGTCATCAAAGTACCCGCCGGCACGGCCCGCGTTGTCGGCGAATTTGGCTGGATCATTACCGCGCTGCTCTACGTAGCTGTTGCCGCAACCATCTTCTTCGCCTTCAGCCACGTCTTCCTGGGCACATCAGGACTCTGACCCTGACAACCAAGGCGATGGGCGAGGCTTACATCCATCCCTGCGGGTTCACGGTCTGCCCGTTCAGGAGTACCTCGAAGTGCAGGTGGCAGCCGGTGGAGTTGCCGGTGGTTCCGGCCGCGGCCAGCCGCTGGCCGGCGGTTACGGTCGCGCCCACGGAAGTTTCGATGGCGGCGAGGTGGTTGTAGGTGCTCTTCAGGCCGTTGCCGTGGTCCACCACAATCCTGTTCCCGCCACCGTAGGAGGACCATCCGGCCTCCACGACGGTCCCGGCTCCGGCGGCGAACACCGCTACCTGGCAGGCTGCCACGAGGTCCAGGCCGGTGTGCAGCTCCCCGGTGCCCGAGATCGGGCTGGTGCGGATACCGAACGGAGAACTGACCGACATGCTGGCCAGCGGCGCCCCCAACCGGGCCGCGGCAGCGGCCGGGGCCGCAGCGGGGGCCGGGGAGGCAGCCGGGGTCGTCGGCGCGGCCGCGCCAGCAGCAGCAATGGGGGTCTTGGCCGGTACCGGCAACGGTGCCTGCTCTGTGGTGACAGCCGGGCGTTCATAACTGATCGAAGCCCCCACGGGGGCTTGGACGGGCGCGCCGGCGGCGACGGTCCCCGGCGCCTGCACGGCAGGAGCTGTGCCGGTGGGGGCCGGGCCGGCATGGGCCGCGGTGAGCGCTGCAGTCAACAGCGCGGCCACGCTCAGTGTGGCGGCAGCCGTGACCTGTTTGCGCCGGCTCCCCCACACCTCTGCCTCTGGCAGGAGCCGGTGACGGCCTGCAGTGGTGGACATCATCGGGGCGGCCGTGCGGGGCGCGAATCCGGAGGTTGGTTTTCGGCGGCGGCCATGGGGGGATACAGAAGGCAAAGGGGGATCCTTTCGGTTCGCCTGCGAAGTTAGCTGTCGGGTTCGGGCCAAGGAAAATGCCCGGCCGTGCCCGGCGGCCAACAGACCACCGACATCACGGCTTCACCCCAAGGCAGACTTGCTGCCGATTCTGGGTCCTCCACCCCCGCCGTCAAAAAGGGATAGTCGTTTGATGCCCCCGGCGGGGTCCAGCGTGGGCCATCAAAGGTTTTTAGTACAGAAAAACCTGAACTAATAGTAGCCGCAAAGCGTCAACGTTACAATTTCGTGACTTACGCGCGGTCGGCCTCGGGCAGTGCGCCCCGGCTGGGTGCTGTTCTAAGATGCGTGATCGTATCTTCAGATGTGCAGCAAAAGGGTCAACGATCCCGGCCATGGGATCGTTCCCGGCACACCGGGCGATCTCCGCCTTTCCGGGGCTGTCGGTACCCCGTTCTGCGGCAGCCCGGCTTACCTCGGCGCGCCGAGTCAGAGTCCCATCGAGTCCAGGAGGGCGTCTTCTTCCTCGGCCCGGGAGCGCTTGCCCGGGGGTGAAGGGTGGGGTCGCTGGACGTTGCTTGCCGTGTCCGCCGATGCATCCGGGCTTTCATGTTCCTCACGGTGGATGCGTGCCTGTTGACGTGCCATGTATCCGAAGCCCACAAACGCGAGGATTCCGAAAGTGATCCACTGCAGGGCATAGGACAGGTTCGAACCTTCCTTCACCGCAGGCGGGGCAAGCTGCTGCGGGACTGCGGCAGGCTGTGGGGACTCAGAGGCCATGACCCCGTAGCTGCCTTCAAGCAACGGATACCCCAGCTGGCTCGCGTAGTAGGACAGGTCGATGCTGGCCAACTGGCCCTCGGGTGCGTCACGGCCAAGATCGGGCTCGGAGGGTTTGATCCGGATGACCGCGGAGACTTCCCCCGCCGGTGGGGCGGGCACGGCATCGGGGTACCCGGGCCGGATGTTGCCGATCGGCAGCCAGCCCCGGTTGATCGCGATCGTTTCACCGGAGGTCAGCCGGAACGGGACCACTACCTCGTATCCGGCAACGGAGTTGTTGGGACGGTTCCTGACGATTCTCTGATCCCCGGCAAGATACCGTCCGGACACTGCAACCGTCGTCCACTTCGCGTCGGGGTCGGCGGCGTCGAAGTAGGCGCGGGCATCCTGAAACGCTACCGGGGTTTTGCCGTAGTTCTCCTGGACCCTGCGGATTTCGGCCACGGTCTGATTCCGGCGCTCCATCTGCCAGTTCCCCAGCCCAATGCACGCTGAGGCGAAAAGTGCGGCCAGCAGCAGCCAACCCGCCCAACGCCAGGACAGAAGGAAGCTATACGTCATCCTGTTCCTCCCGAAGTTGCCATTGCCGTACCAACAATGCGCGGATGGCCGTCGCCTCGGCGGCAAGGCGGTGGTCTTCTCCGCGGGCCAGGAGGCCGTATTCGACCATCGTCCTGCCGTCCTCATGGGTGCCGGTACGGACCCATACCCGGCGCCGGTTCACATACAGGGAGACCATGAGACCTGCCACGGCCAGCAGCGAAAATACGAGGACCCAGCCTTGGGCGGGGGTACTGCGTACATCCACACCGATGTAGCGTTTAAGCCCGTCGAAGCTGATGCTGCCCTTACCTTCGGGCAGTGTGTAGCTGCCACCTGGGGCCAGTGTGATGCCGCCGGCGGGAAGGTCCCTGCCGTTGAGTTGGGTCAGCTCGGCCACGTCCAGGACGTACACGTTTTGCGGCGCTCCGGTGTCCAGCCCGAGGTCCCCGTAGTACGAATTCAGGCTCAGTTGCGGGTTCAGGGGGTCCGGGTCGAAGCTGTAGGACACACCTTGGTCGTTCTTGATGGCCGAGGGCAGGAAGAACCCGACAAAGCCCAGCTGGGATGGTGCGGCGTCCGGGACCTTGAGGACCACCGAAGAGGTGTAGACCCCGTCGTTGGGGATGGACACCACGGGCCCGCTGAAGGCGGTTTTCCCGGTTCCGTCCTTCACGGTGACGACCGGTGCGTAGCCGTTGCCGACAAGGAATACGCCGGTTTCACCGAAGTAGACCGGTTCGTTGACTTTCAGGGTCTGTTCCCATGCCGGGGACTCTGTTCCGTCCTTGGTGCTCAACTCGGCGGTGAAGTCTATTGGCTGGCCGAACTGGCGGGATGATTCCCTGTCGAAGCGGACTTCGAAGCTCCTCAGCGTGACGGCGAAGGGATCCAGCCAGGCGGTGTTGAAGTTGGTGCCCGGGGTGAAGGCATCGTAGCTGACCAGGGTGTTGACGAAGGTGCCGCCTTCGATGAGGATCTTCTGTCCGCGGTAGCCGAACATCCCGCCGATGGCCACACAGACCAGCACGCCGATCAGCGAGGTGTGAAACACCAGGTTTCCGGCTTCCTTCAAAAAGCCCCGCTCGGCACCCAAGGACGGCCGCGGCCCGTCTGCGGCCCTGACTTCCACGCGGTAGCCGCGCTTCTTTAGAATCCCGGCGGCGTCCGTTATCGCGGCGGCCGCAGTGATTTCGTCCCCGGCGGGCAGGATCAGGGTGCCGTACTCCGGCAGGCGGGAGAGCCGTTTTGGGGTACGTGGCGGTTGGGCCCGCAAGGCTTTGTAGTGGGTGCGGGCCCGGGGGACGACGCAACCGATCAGGGAGATGAAGAGCAGGATGTAGATGGCTGAGAACCACGCCGAGGAGTAGACATCGAACATCTGCAGCGCATCCAGGACCGGCCCATAGGCCGGGTTGTCCTTGATGTACCGGGTAACGAGCGCGGGATTGGCCGATCGCTGCGGGAACAATGAGCCCGGCACGGCGCCCACTGCGAGCAGGAGCAGCAGGAACAGGGCCGTGCGCATACTGGTCAGCTGCCGCCAGGCCCAGCGCAGCATCCCACCGGGCCCCAACGCCGGCAATACGGGGTGTTGCACCTGATCGGCGGCCGGCGTTGAAGTGTCAGGTACTGTCATCGCCGGCGCACCGGACGGTTGGCCAGCTGACGCAGGTATTCGTTGTAGGCGTCAAGGTCCGGGTCCCCCGCTACCGCCGCCTTGCGTTCGGACCTGGCCCATCCCCGGGCCTCGTCCCGTTGCCAGCGAACCAGGATGAACATCAACAACAGCACTCCCGGCAGCTCCCCGTAGGACCAGGCCAACCCGCCGGCCAGTCCCTGGTCCTGCATGGGGTCCACGTTCCAGCTTTCCGGCGGCGCGGCGAAAAACTTGACCATGGGTGCGGTGGCCATCATGATCACGACACCGAAAAAGGCATGCAGCGGCATCTCGGCAAAGATGTCCAACAACCGGCCGAAGTGGGTCTGCCGGCTCGGCAGCGGGTCAGCGGAAATCAGCGGCACCGTGAAGAGGATGCCCGCGGCCAGGAACAACAGTTCCAGCCCGACGTGCCCGTACCAGTTCGGCAGCAGCAGGTCCGCGAGCCCGGAAAAATAGACGCCGTAGAAGCTGAGCAGGAACAGCGGCACCATGAAGGCCGGGTGAATGGCCAGCCGGCCCGCACGGGACCGAAGGCCCCAGAGGGCAAGCTTCAGGACCGGCCGGCCCAGCAGGTTGTGCGGGGTCGCCCGCAGCAGCAAGGTACCGGGGGAACCAATGACCAGCAGGGGTGGGACGGCCATCATCAGGGTCAGCTGCTGGAACATGAAAATGGAGAACATCCGCAGCCCGTACCCTTCGATACCTGCTCCCATGACGACGATGATGGCCAGGCAGCCGAACACGAACGATGCGGTGCGGATCGGGGACCAGTGCCGGCCCTGCCGCCAGAGACTGAACGCGCCGGCGAGGTAGAAGACCGCCGCCAGCAGTGTCAGGGCAGGGATCAGGGGAACGGGCTGCAGGTTCGGTGCGAGATACTCCCCCAGCGACGGCGGCAACGAGGGGAGCCAGACCGGGCCCTCGACTCCAGGCTCACCCATGTCAGTGACCCCGTCCGGCCACGGCGGCCTGGTCAGGGGCGGGAGCTAGTTGTTGCTGACCATCTTCAGGCGGTCCTGACCGGCATGTCCGACGTGCGTGAGACCAAGATCGAGCAGCATGCGCACGTGCGAGTCGGCCAATGAATAGTAGGCCATCCGCCCGGCCCGACGGACCTGCACCACCCGCGGGCCGCGCAGCAGGCGCAGCGCATGGGAAACACCGGATTCGCTCAACCCTGTGGTGGCGGCCAAATCGCACACGCACATCTCCCCTTCGAGCAGCGCGATGAGGATCCTGACCCGTCCCGGGTCCGAGAGCAGCCCGAAGATCACCGCAAGATCCGTCACGTCCGTGTCCGCTGGCATTCGGGACCGGACGGCCTCGACCTTTTCGGCATCGACCAGCCGAACGGCGCAGTCGCTGCCCGGCTGGCTGGGCGTCGGCGCTGCCTGTGCTGTTCCGGTCATTCATTAAGACTACCTCTACCTGCTAATGCGTCGCATTTGCCTTCTGACGTGCGGTCCGTACCTGACCGGGCCGTACTGCCTGGATCAGGAGGTGTCCGTCGGCCACCGATTAACGTCTGAACAACTCTACAGATAATCTTGAATGGCGCCGGACTGCATCGGCGTCGCCTGACTCCCAGGCCTTGGTGGGGCAGGTACGGGACCAGCGTTAAGGAACCATTGTGGCTTTGAAAGCCCCCGCTGCCGGCGGCAGCCCAACCACCTCGCCGAAATTGCGGTGGCTGGCCGCGGCCGGCGTTATCGCAGTGGTCGTGGTCCTGGTGGCGACGGCCTACGGCAGGGGGACCTTGCCGGCGGAGACGCGGGATCCGGGCGCTTTGGTCCGGTGGGGCTACGGCGTGGCCCAGACAGTGCAGAACGTAGCAGCGGCGGCCACCATCGGCGCCCTGGTCTTCGCGGCCTTCATTGTGCCGCCGGTGCTGCGGGGCCGCAGGGGCGGCGGATCCGGGTCCCGTGCGACAGGCATGTCGGGGTCGGAGATCGCGGCCGCTGATGAGCATCCGGCGTTCAGCCGGATCATGGTGCTGGCCTCGGTGGCGAGCCTGGTCTGGACTCTTTCGGCCGGGGCGGTGCTGGTGTTCAGTTTCGCTGACATTGCCGGCGTTCCGGTTTCGGGCAGCCGCGAGTTCGCGGCCCAGATCGTCTCCTACATCACTGAGCTTCCCAACGGTGCGGCCTGGCTGTGGGTCGTTATCATCGCCGCGGTCGTGGCCACTCTTACCTTTGGCGTGCGCTCCAGCGCCGGCCTGGCCGCCGCAGCCCTGCTCGCGGTGGGCGGTCTGGTGCCGGTGGTGCTGATCGGCCACGCCGCCGGCGGCAACGATCACGAGCAGGCCATCAACTCCCTGGGTCTGCACCTGGTCGGGGTGTGCCTGTGGCTGGGCGGGCTGATCGCACTGGCCGTGGGCGGGACGGCCTTCGGCAAAGACACCGCAGTAGTCCTCAAACGGTTTTCCACCCTGGCCGGCTTCGCCTTTGTCCTCGTCGTGGCTTCGGGAATCATCAATGCCGCCATCCGCATCGAACTCCCGGCCGGCCTTTCCTCCCCCTACGGAGTCCTGCTTCTGGCGAAGACGACGGCGGCCATCGCCTTGGGGGCCATCGGATACCTGCACCGGAAACGGCTTATTCCCGCCCTCAGCGTGAAGAACCGGACCGGGCAGGCCAACCGGTTGCTGTGGCGTTTCATTGGGGTGGAACTGCTGATCATGGGCGCGGTCAGCGGTCTCGCTGCCGCCCTGAGCCGGACCCCGCCACCGGCCGGGGAAGACATCCGGCCGGCCCTGACGCCCGCGGAGATCCTCACCGGATACCTCCTGCCACCGGAACTGACACCCGAACGCTGGTTCACCATCTGGCGGCCGGACTGGCTCTGGATCGCCTTCGCCGCGTTCGCCGCGTACCTCTATCTGCGCGCGGCGCAGCGTCTGCGCCGCCGCGGGGACAGCTGGCCGTGGATCCGCAGCGTAGCCTGGCTCGTGGGCCTGGCAGCGCTGGTGTTCTTCACCTCGGGCGGGCCGTCCGTGTATGGGCGGATCCTGTTCAGCGCCCACATGCTCGACCATATGGCCCTGACCATGGTCGTTCCGGTCTTCCTCGTCCTCGGAGCCCCGGTCACCCTGGCACTGCGGACCCTGACACCCCGCCGCGACGGGTCCCGCGGACCACGCGAGTGGCTCATGGTCCTGATCCATTCCCGGGTGGCGGCCATCGTGACCCACCCCTTGTTCGTCGCCGCCAATTTCGCCGGATCCATCGTCCTGTTCTACTACTCCGACGCCTTCGGCTTCGCACTTAGGGAGCACGTCGGGCACGAACTCATGACGGTCCACTTCGTGATTACCGGCTACCTGTTCGTCCTGTCGATGATCGGCACCGACCCCGTCCCGCGCCGCGCACCCTACCCGCTCCGGCTGCTGCTGCTGCTGGCCACGATGGCCTTCCACGCCTTCTTCGGCGTCACGCTGATGGGGTCAACCACCCTGATCCAACCCGAGTGGTTCACCGAATTGGGCCGTGAATGGGGCGCCCCGCCCTTGGAGGACCAGCAGATGGCCGGTGCGATTACCTGGGGCATCGGCGAAGTCCCGACCTTGCTGATTGCCATTGGCGTGGCCGTCATGTGGTCACGTTCGGACGCCCGCGAAATGCGGCGCAGTGACAGGGCGGCTATCCGCACCAACGATGCGGACCTGGACGCCTACAATGCCATGCTCGCCCAACTGGAGGAACGCGACACCAGGAACCGGGGCCATGACAGCAACGGCTAGTCAGGGCAAAGCGTGGAAAAGAATCAGTACAGAACTTCCTGAATCCAAGAAATTCTGTAACATAACGGGTATGCGCATACTTTCCACGATTGACGTGTTGGCCCGGTTCGGGAAAGCCCTCGCGGACCCGACCAGGGCCGCGGTCCTGCTGCAGCTCAAGGACGGTCCGGCGTTCCCCTCGGATCTGGCTGAGAGCATCGGGGTCAGCCGCCAGATCCTCTCCAACCATCTGGCCTGCCTGCGGGACTGCGGCCTGGTCGCCGCGGAGCCGGCCGGGCGCCGGGTCCGCTACGAACTCGCCGACGCGAAACTGGCCCACGCGCTGGATGACCTGCTTGGCACCATCCTGACCGTGGACACCATCTGCGGCTGCGCCGAACCAGAGCATGACCAGGACACCACCACTGGGCCCTTCGCGTCCGCCGGGGTCCGCTCATGAGCGGTCACGAGCACGACCACGCCGCCGAAGCCACTGCCCGGCGCGGTAAACTCATCGCGGTCTTCGCCATCACCTTCACCGTAATGATTGCCGAGATCATCGGCTCCGCGCTGACCGGCAGCCTCGCGCTGCTGGCCGACGCCGGCCACATGTTTACCGACTCGGCCGGGCTGCTGATCGCCCTCATTGCCGCGTCCCTGGCGTTGAAACCGGCCACACTGAAGCGCACCTGGGGTTACAAGCGCGCCGAAATCATTGCCGCCGCCGGGCAGGCCGCGCTGCTGCTGGCTGTCGGCGGCTTCGTCATCGTCGAAGGCATCCGCCGGCTCTTCGAGCCCCCGGAAATCGGCGAATCCACCATGCTCTGGTTCGGCATCATCGGTCTGGTCGGCAATGCCATCGGCCTGATCATCCTGGCCTCCGGGCGGAACCACAACTTCAACATGAAGGCAGCCTTCCTGGAGGTCCTCAACGACGCCCTCGGGTCCGTCGCCGTCATCGCCGCCGCCATCATCATTGCTCTGACCGGATGGCTTCAGGCTGACGCCTTGGTGTCCTTGCTGATCGGTGTCCTGATCATCCCGCGCACCCTCAAACTTCTCCGCGACACCGTGAACGTGCTCATGGAATCCACGCCCAAAGGCCTGGACCTGGCCAAGGTGCGGGAGCACATCCTGGCCCTGCCCCACGTCATCGACGTACACGACCTTCATGCCTCACTCGTTGCCTCCGGAACCCCGGTCCTGTCCGCCCACGTCACCGTCGAGGACAACTGCATGACCGACGGGCATGCCGCCAGCATTCTGGCGGACCTGCAGGACTGCGTGGCCCAGCACTTCGACATCAGCGTCGAACACTCCACCTTCCAGATCGAACCCGCCTCCCACCGCGACCAGGAAAGCATCCACCACTGATGACACAAACCAAAACCCCTCCCCCTCCCATGGACACCGCCAAGAAAGCCCGGGTCTTCATCTGGGTCCTGCTGGCCGTCCTCGTCGCCGTCGGGGTGATCTGGTACACCGTGTTCACGCTGAACAAACCCGCCCCGGCCGCCCCGACACCAGCTGCCGCCGCAGAAGCCCAACTGGTCCGCGACGACAGCCACCGCGTCACCTCTCCAACCACGGAAAAAGCCCAGCTGGTGGAATTCCTGGACTTCGAATGCGAAGCGTGCCTTGCCGCACAGCCGTTGGTGGAGGAACTGAAGAAGGAATTCGGTGACCGGATCACCTTCGTCAACCGCTACTTCCCCTTGCCGGCGCACCGTAACTCAGCCACCGCAGCCCTCGCTGTGGAAGCCGCCGCCCAGCAGGGCAAGTACGAGCAAATGTATGCCAAGATGTTCGAAACCCAGCCGCAATGGGGCGAGAAGACCGAGTCCCAGGCGCCGCTGTTCCGCACCTTCGCCCAGGAGCTCGGACTGGACCTGGCAGCCTATGACGCCGCCGTGGCCGATGACAAGACCAAGGAACGAATCAAGAAGGACATCGCCGACGGCACCGCTCTCGGGGTCAAGGGAACTCCGACGTTCTTCCTCAACGGCGAAATGTTGACCTTGCAAACCGAAGAACAATTCCGGCAGTTGCTCGCAGACGCCGCGAAATAGAGGCCAGCAGCACGGGTGTACCGGGCATTATTGCCCCACATCGGCATTCTACATAACGTAGAACAAATAGTTTCCCCGAAAGGAGTGGTGCGCGATGACTTCTGCGCGTGCACCATTCCGCATCCCCAGAGCCACTGCGGTTGCGGTGACGGTCCTGACATTGGCGGTCGCAGCGCATGTCCTGGCCGGCGGTGAACTCCCGGCCTTTCCGGTGATGACCGCTCTGGCAGCTGTCGTTGCGCTGTCGGCAGTAATGTTGGCGGGCCGGAAAATGACGGCCCCCGTCCTGGCCGCATACCTTGGCATTGGTCAGGCGACGCTGCACCTGGCCTTCTCGGCGTTGTCCGGACCCGGAACGCCCACACCCGCCGTCGCCCACCACGGTGGATTGCCCGGCGGCACGGGAAGCGTCGCCGCGGGGGCGCCGCATGACCACCTGAGCGCAGATGCCAGCCTCGGAATGCTCGGCATGCACGTGGCCGCGGTTCTCGTTACCGCTCTTCTGATGGCGCGGGGGGAATCCGCACTGTGGGCCTTGGCGGGCTGGCTGCGGCCCTTGGTGGAAACGCTTGAACCGTCTGCAATCCCGGCGCGCCGTTATGTTCCGCTCATTGCGGCCGAGGCCCTCTCTCTGCGGTGGAAGGTTCTGCTCCGACCGCCCGTGCGGGGACCTCCGCTGTGCGCGTTCGCCGGCACGTACTGAGATGCGTTTCAGGACGTCCCGGCCACTGCCCGGTCCCCTTTTAGCTCCAGCAGAATTGCAGAATCCATCATGAAACCCCATAATCCCCGACGCCTCCGCCTCCGGCTGGCTATCGCCGCTGCCTTCCTCATCCCGGCTTTCGCCGCCACGCCGGCGCTGGCCCACGACGCCTTGGAATCCACGGTGCCGGCGAAGGACACCACGGTCACCGCAGCCCCCGGCAGCGTGTCCCTGACGCTCTCGGAGCCTCCTCTGGACACAGAGCAGCTGAACCTGAGCGTCATCACCGTCACCGATGAGACGGGCAAGACCCTCAGTGACGGCAAGGTCACTGTGGAGGGCCCGACCATTTCCACCGCCATCACTGCAGGAGCCAATGGCGTCTACAAGGTCCTCTGGCGCACGGTTTCCTCGGATGGGCACCCCATCGAAGGCAACTACTCCTTCACCGTCCAGGATCCTGCCCAAGCCGTTGCCGCCACACCATCGACGACGCCGACCACGGCCGCGGAAACGGCCACCAGCACCCCTGCGCCGGCGGCCCAAACGGCACCGGAGCAGATCAAACCCGACGACAGCAACGCTCCCGTAGCCGTAGGCATTGCCGCGGCCATCCTTGCGGTTGTCGCCGCTGCCTTCTTCATCATCCGCAGGCGCAGGGATAAGGGCGCGGGAGCTTAGCGAACCGCACGAAATCTGAGGACACCCGCCTCTGGGCACCGGGGAACTGATCCCCGGGCCCAGGGGCGGATGTGCTACTGCCCTGCGGCCGGGGCGTGGGCGTGGCGATCGGCCAGGAAGCGTGAGATCCAGCCCGCGATGGTACCCACAGCCATGACTCCCAGGGCTGCCAAACCTACATAGAACAACGCCGTCGGTAGGCTGGACGGCGCCGAGGTACCGTCCACGGCAGCCATGATGCTCAGCCAGTACCCGACCGTGGCGATCACCCAGAGAGCACCGGCTGCCGCTGCCAGCCAAGACCAGCGGGAAAACCATACCGGCCCCCGCCGATAGGACAAGGCCACAGCCACCGCGACGGCCCCCGCAACTGCCACCAGCTGCAGTCCGAAAAGGTACGGGCCGGCAACCAGACCCACGGGGATACAGAGCCCTCCGATGAGCACGAGGCGACGGGCTCCAATCGGCATCCTTGCGGCCTCCGCCGGTGCCGCGGGCAGGCTCGCGTCGGTATGGGAAATCATCAGGTTACGTGGCTCCTCAAGAATGGGTGCTGCGGTTCAACCGCAGGAACAATATATGAGCATACTTTCATATGTTCTGGCGGGTGATCCCCCGGGTCGCGGCAGCAGTGAGAAAACCCGGGAAGATCTGCAGATGAAATGCCCCGCGGATGGTTCGCTCCCCGGGGACGGAAAAACGACGCTTAGTTGGAGTACTGGCCGGTATCAACTCGGATGGCCCACCCGGGGGTTCCTCAGCGCGTGGGTTTGTTCCGGGAGGCCTTGTGAGGCGGTCCGGCGGACCTCTACACTGCGTCCCAAGGGTTACTTGGCGGATTCGCTCCGGTGATCCGGCTTTGACCTGATATTCGTGGTTGAGGTTGGATCCGGTCCAGTTCTTCCGGAACGACGAGCCAAGCACAGTACCTGAGTGTTCATAACTGAAGATCTTGGTTTGACCCTGGCTGGGGAGCGGCAAGCAGGGACCGCGCGGACAGCGCGGCCTCATCTCGCAACAGGCGTGTCCACTCCAGGAGTTCCTATGTCCGGTCCTTCAGCCACCCCGCAGCCAGTCCTGAAGCGTTTGGTCGTGCCCTTGGTCCTGATGCTGGTTGCCGCTTTGCTTCCGTTCACGGTTCCGGCGGCTTTCGCGGCAGGTCCGTGTGATCCTGTGGTGAACCCGGTGGTGTGTGAGAACTCCAAGCCCGGCAACCCGGCCTCAGAGTGGGACATTACCGGTCCGGGCGATGACAGCATCCAGGGGTTCTCCACCGAGATCAGCGTCAACGCGGGACAGCCCATCCGTTTCAAGATCGACACACCCGCGCCCAGCTACACCATCGCGGTCTATCGCACCGGCTGGTACGACGGCAACGGTGCCCGCAAGGTTGCCGACGTGGCCCCGTCGGCCTTACGCCAAAACCAGCCCCCGTGCCTGAACGACCTCAGCACCGGACTCTATGACTGCGGCACGTGGGCGGTGTCGGCGACGTGGCAGGTGCCGGCCACGGCCGTCTCCGGGGTCTACGTCGCGCTGCTGACCAGGCCGGACACGGGCGGGCAAAGCCACATCACCTTTATTGTGCGCGCCGACGGCAGCCGTTCGGACGTTGTTTTCCAGACTTCGGACCCGTCCTGGCAGGCGTATAACTCCTACGGGGGCTCGGACTTTTATCAGGGGGCGAACGGCCGGGCGTACAAGGTCAGCTACAACCGGCCGGTGGCAACCCGGGGCGGGCCGGACGGCCGGGATTTCTTCTTCGCCAACGAATACCCGATGGTGCGGTTCCTGGAACAGAACGGCTATGACGTCAGCTACATCAGCGGCCTCGACACCGACCGGAGCGGGGCCCAGTTGCTCAATCACAAGGTCTTCCTCTCGGTCGGGCATGACGAATACTGGTCGGGCCCGCAACGGGCGAACATCACCGCAGCGCGCGATGCCGGGGTGAACCTGCAGTTCCTTTCCGGTAATGAGGGGTACTGGCGCACCCGCTTCGAGCCTTCCCCCGTGGACGGTTCGGCGGGCCGGACCCTGACCTCCTACAAGGAAACCTGGGCCAACGAAAAGATCGACCCCAGCCCCGAATGGACCGGCACCTGGCGTGACCCGCGCTTCGCTGCCCAGGCCAACGGCGGCGGGCTGCCCGAAAACGGGCTGACCGGAACCATTTACATGTCCAACTACTCCGATTTGCCGGTGACCGTCGATTCGCAGGAAGGCAAGACCAGGCTGTGGCGGAACACGTCTTTGGCCTCGCTGCCGGCCGGTTCCTCGGCGGCGCTGGCGCCGCACACGGTCGGATATGAGTCCGATGAAGACCTCGACAACGGGTTCCGCCCACCGGGTTTGGTCCGGTTGTCCACCACCGTCGGGGAGGTGCCCCAGTACCTTCAGGACTTCGGCAACACCGTCCTTCCCGGGACCACAACCCATCATGTGACCCTTTACCGTGCCGCCAGCGGCGCGCTGGTGTTCTCTGCCGGCAGCGTCCAGTGGACGTGGGGTCTGGACGAGGTGCACGACGGCGACGGCGCACCAGCCGATCCGCGGATGCGGCAGGCCCAGGTCAACCTCTTGGCCGACATGGGCGCTCAACCCGCCACCCGGGCTGCCGGGCTGGTTGCCGCCGTCCCGAGCACGGACAGGACCGCGCCCACCGCAGCGATCACGGCCCCCGTCGACGGGGCGACCGTGCCGCACGGGACCAGCGTCACCGTCACCGGAACCGCGGCCGACACCGGCGGTGTTGCGGCCGGCGTCGAGGTCTCCACCGACGGCGGCGCCACGTGGCACCCGGCCCAAGGCAAGCAGAACTGGACGTACACGTACATCCAGAAGGGTCTGGCTACGGCAACCATCCAGGCCCGGGCCATTGATGACAGCGCCAACATCGGCCCGGCCGCCACCAGGAACCTGGCCCTCAGCGGCCCTTACAGCGTCTTCGGTCAAACCGTTCCCGCTGTCGCGGACTCGGGCGACGGCGGCGCGTACGAGATGGGGATGCGCTTCACCCCGTCGGTGGACGGGTTCATCACCGGTGTCCGCTTCTACAAGAGCGCGGCCAACACCGGTATCCACACCGGGTCCCTGTGGAGCTCCACCGGGGAGCGTCTGGCCACGGCGACGTTCACGAACGAAACCCCCTCCGGGTGGCAGTCCGTGCTGTTCAGCCAGGCCGTTCCCGTCGCAGCGGGCCAAAAGTATACGGTGTCCTACTGGGCGCCGAACGGCAGATACTCGATCCAGAATTTCCAGTGGGCGAGCTTTGGCGCCACGGACGCCCCGTTGAAGGTGGCCGGCGGTTTCGGGGCCGAGCCGGCCGGCGTCTATGCCACCTCATCCGGGTTCCCGACATCAAGCTACAACGGCGGCAACTACTTCGCCGATGCCCTGTTCAGCACCGTGGACAGCAGCCCCATGACGGTCTCCGGGCACACACCGTTCCCGTCCTCGTCCAGCGTTTCGGTGGACACCAAGGTCAGTGCCGTGTTCTCCAAACCCGTCACCACCTCCAGCATCCAGCTGACCCTGCAGTCCCCCGACGGCCCTGTCAGCGGCACGACGGCATACGATCCCGCCACCCGGCGGGCAACCTTCACCCCGAACAACGCACTGGCGTTCAGCACCCAGTACACCGCAACGCTCGCCGGAACGGACACCCTCGGTGGTCCGGTGACAGCAGGCGGGACCTGGGCATTCACGACCGGGGCAACAGTGCCGGTTCCGGGATCTTGCCCGTGCAGCCTCTTTGATGACTCCGTCACGCCGGGCATCGCTCAGATTCAGGACGGCGTTCCCTTGACCCTCGGCGTGCGGTTCTCCAGCGTTTCCGCCGGTGAAGTAGTCGGTATGCGCTTCTACAAATCGGCAGGAAACACCGGCACCCACAACGGTGCTCTCTACACGGCGGACGGGCAGCAACTTGCCACGGTGGCGTTCACCAATGAAAGCGCCTCGGGGTGGCAGACAGCGATGTTCAGCCAACCGGTCCAGATGGTCCCGAACACGGACTATATCGTCTCCTACAAGTCACTGACCGGCACCTATTCTGCTACAGCCAATGGATTCGGTTCCGGCATGAGCGTTGGTCCGTTGCGGGCTGGCCCGGATGCCGGCACCTACACGTACAGCGGCGACTTCCCCGGATCACGATCAACAGCAAGCTACCTGGTGGATGTCATCGTGATGGTCCCACCACCGGCATTCACCCCGACAGGCCAATCCCCGCATCCGGGCGCGTCCAGCGTTCCGTTGGACAGCCAGGTCACTGCAGTACTGTCCGAACCGGCCGAGGCATCCTCCGTCAGTCTGACGGTAAAAGACGCCGACGGTGCAACCGTTCCCGGATCCACCAGCTACGACACCCAGACACGGAAGGTCACGTTCAGCCCGGCAGCGCCGCTGGCGGCCGGGACATCGTACACATCCACCGTCACGGCAACTGCCGTGTCCCGGCAACCACTGAGCAACGCTTCCTGGACGTTTGCCACTGTCCCTGCCCCAAGGACGCCCGGGACGTGCCCCTGCACGCTCTACCAGGACTCCGTTACGCCCACCGTCGCGGAGGTCAACGACGGCGTGCCGCTGACCCTGGGCGTCCGGTTCGCCAGCGACACCGCAGGCCAAGTCACCGGCGTACGGTTCTACAAGGCCGCCGGCAACACCGGAACGCACACCGGCTCCCTGTACACCGCCGGCGGGCAACTGCTCGCCACCGTCGCCTTCACCAACGACTCCAGTGTTGGCTGGCAGACAGCAACGTTCAGCCAGCCGGTCGAGATAACAGCCAACACCGAGTACGTCGTGGCGTACAAAGCTCCCGCCGGGACCTACTCCTACACTCCGGCTGGTTTCGGGGACGGATTCGCCAGCGGGCCGCTGCGCACGGCCCCGGATTCCGGGGCGTTCAGTTACAGCGCAGACTTCCCCGGCACGGCCTCCACGGCCAGCTATCTGGTGGACCTGGTCTTCATGGCAGCGGTGCCGCCGCTGACGATAACCGACCGGTCCCCTGTGCCGGACGCCACGGGAGTCCCTGTTGACATCAAACCAACGCTGACGCTCTCCTCCGCCATCAAGCCGGGAGCCTCGTTCACGCTGGGAGCGAACGGGGCATCCGTGGCCGGCAGTGCTGCCCTGTCCACCGACGGCCGCACCCTGACCTTCACCCCGGCAGCTCCTTTGCCGGGCACCACCGCCATCTCCGTGAACGTCAGCAACCTCGAATCCCGTCAGGGCCAGACGCTGCCGACCACGACCTGGCAATTCACCACTGCCGACCCTGATGCCGCGCAAACCTCCATGTTCGGGGAACTCCAACCCCAGACAGCAGCTTCCGATGATGCGTCATCGGTTGAACTGGGAACGGCGTTCACGGTCTCTGAAGCCGGCACTGTCACCGGCATCCGGTTCTACAAGGGAACCGGAAACACCGGAACCCACGTTGGCTCCTTGTGGAACGCCGCGGGAACGCGGCTGGCCCAAGTGACCTTCACGAATGAATCAGCGAACGGCTGGCAAACCGCGATGCTTTCCTCCCCGGTAGCCGTGGCTCCGGGGGAAACGTACGTCGTGTCCTATCTGGCGCCCAACGGCCGCTACGCCTACACGCCTGCGTTCTTCGCCCAAACCTGGGTCAGCGGCGTGTTCACCGCCGCCGGGCCCAACAACGGCCGCTACCTGTACGGTTCCGGCGGTGCTGCACCAACGAACTCGTGGAACTCCACGAACTACTTCGTCGACGTCCTCTACTCGGCCGCGGCACAGGCACAGGCGACGCCCGGCCCAACGCCCACGCCTACCCCGACCGCAACGCCGGCCCCATCCGCAACGGCGACAGCGACACCCTCACCCAGTCCGACCGCCAGCCCGTCACCCAGCCCCTCGCCGAGCCCCACTCAGTCCGGCGGCCTGCTGTGCGGCCTGCTGGGAACCTGCTGAGGCGTGGAGGGACATTCAGACTGCTGACGTCTGTCCGCTCCCCCGGTTTCCGGGCCGGACGTCAGCGGACCACACTCGGTGACCACGCGTGCTCAATGAACAGGCTCGGTTGGGAGGCGGGATCGGTTGGCAGTTTCCAGATGTTGCTGTCACCTTCAGTGGTTTCGTCCGCCAGACCGTACAGCAGGGTCTGATCATCCAGCCACTCAATCTGGTCATCGACGCTGCGTTTCTCCGAAAGCACCGTTTCGGTGCCGGTTGCAAGGTCAAGCAGCGCCACGTTCCAATGCGCGGTCAAGGGCCCGCCGACGTTCTTCTTATACGCGATCCTGGTGCCGTCCGGCGACACCGAGGGACACTCAACGTTGTCGTGGATGGCCGTCAGCGTCCTGGCCGCGATACTCCCCTGGACCAGCCAGATACGCCCTGACGACGCGGCCGTGGCGTAAAAGACATCACTCCGGCCGGGTGCGAACGTCACACCCCAAATGTTCCTGTCACTGGCCAGCAGCCGTTCGCCGTTCACGATGAGTGCGAAGTCTTCGAGGTTTCCTGTACCGCCGCCGGGCAGCGTGATCTCGGTTGCTGTGGAGAACCCGGCTTGAGTGTAGGAGTGGCCGGAGACAAACACCGTGGTGGCGATCAGGGACCCGTCCGCACTGACACGCGCCCGGCTCGGAATGCCGGGCACAGGCCACGAACGCTCCTGCTGCCATTCCCGGTTCAGGACAGATGTTTCGTGGGTAGTCACCAAACCACGGTTGGATCTGAGACAGACCACCGTGGCGGCAGCGGCATAGACCCGGTCGCAGGCCTGGTCACTGACGGCACGCGTGCCGCCAGGGGCAGAAAGAGGCACCGTGGCCGCATTGCCATACCCCTGCCCATCGGCTGTGTTCCTGAAAAGAACGAAAGGGACCCCCGGGAGGGGCTGGCCTGCAGTGACCTCTACCGATGAGGCCGCCCTGCGGCTCTCCTCGAAGCGCTGGTACGCTCCCACCGCGTAGATCCCGGCCCCGGCAAGGACCAGCGCGGTAACAGCCAAGAGAATTCCCCACCGCAACCTCCCAGCTGCAATGGTCCCGGTTCCTGCGCTCGTCTTATTCATGGAGGCGTTTGACGTAGTCAGCCATGCCCGGCACGGTGAACGCTACGACACCGAGTGCGGGAGCATAGATGATCCCTTTGTCGATTAAGGATGCGCGGGTCATGGTCATGGAGCTTTGCTTCTTGTGCGCCCGTTCGGCAAGTTCAGCGGTGCTGGATCCTTCATCACCGTCGATCGCCATCAGGCGGAGGAAATCCTTCTCAGCCTTCGAGGCCCGTTTCCAGCGTGACGGGAAGAACCCTTGGTCCAGTTGCGCGCGGCCGATTTCCACCGCAATTTTCGCATCGTCGAAGGTCACGGTCTTCTCCGGTGCTGTTTCCCAGGCCGCGTAGCCGTACTCCTGCAGGAAGTACGGGTACGCGCCCGAGGCGCTCAGGAGGAGGTCTTGGGCTTCGGGTACGAACGATGCCCCAAACCTTCGGGCCGGGACGACCAGGGCTGCCTCGGCGGCTTCCCTCGACAGCGCTCCGATGCTGCGGTAGTTGAAGATCCTTTCGGCGTAGGAGCGCGCCTCACTTAGTACCGAAGGCAGATTGGGCAGCCCTGCGCCCGCGATGTAGAAAGGCCACTCGCGTTGGCCGGCCAGGTGCTGGGCGCTCAGGAGAGCGGCGATGAGTCCCTCGTCCAGGTCCTGCATCTCATCGATGATGAAGATCAGGCCCGAACGCTTCTCCGCCAGCGCCAGGCACAGATCCTCAATCAGTTCTTCCAGATCCACTTCGATCGACCCGGAATCGGCGCGGCCGTGATTGAGGTTCACCCCGATATCGATGCCGGTCACGCCGAGTTTCGCGGAGAAGGAGGCGATGCTGCCAAGCGCCGCCACGAGCCGTTCCCCCGCACCGCGGCGGTTCAGCTTCCGCCCTGCCTGCAGCAAGCTCCGGGCGAGCTTGGCCCGAACGGCTTCCGGCCCTCCCTCAGCGTCCCTGCCCTCCAGGAAGACCACCATAAACTCTGCATGTTCGGCCTGCCGACGAAACTCGTTCAGCAAGACCGTTTTACCCACCCCGCGAAGCCCATGCAGGACGATCCCCCGGTCGGGCCGTCGCTGCCGGGTCTTGGCCAACAGCAGATCGAAGGCATCGATCTCACTCTGGCGCCCAACCAGCTCAAAGGGGCGCCGGCCTGAACCAGGCGAATAAGGATTCAAAGCACTTTCCATATCAAGAACTATAAACCGGTATCCAATTTTCTGGATAGACCTATATGCGTCAGGATATGGGCGCAGCGTACCGCCGGCCGCTCCAACCGGCGTAGCAGCGCTTGTCTTGCATACCCCCAGGGGGTATATTAGAGGTGTTGTCAGTGAGTGGTTTGTCCCGGAGAGCTGCGAAGCCTTCATCACAACCGTTCAACCACAGCGCCATCTCATCTTCTTCAGTGAATGGAACTGACATGCAAACATCATCACGTACTGAACTCCCCATGACTGCTTCGTCGTCGGGCTGCGGGTGCTGCTCCACCGAAGCCCCTACTGTCGTCCCCGCCCCGACTGACGTGGAGTACGGCGTGGAAGGGCTGACCTGTGGCGGCTGCGTTGCGCGCGTCGAAAGGGCGGTCAACGACCTTGAGGGTGTGGACCGTGCCAGCGTTGAATTTGTCCCGGGTGGAATCTCACGCTTGGTGATCAGGGGAGCTGCCGGACGCTCCGCGGTCAAGGACGCTCTCTCCTCAGTTGGATACAGCCTGGCCAATAGCTAGTCCGGCAGTTCGGATGCTGCCTCTGGCGATGCTGCGCCGTCTTCCGGCTCCATAACTGTGAGCACCGCCCAGCTGCCGCCTGGAGAGAAGCTTCCGTAAGCCCCTGCCCGGCATTCTGCAGATGAACACGCTCTCCCCTTATTGGGTGCCGGCTTGCCGTCAAACCTTTGTAAAGGATTCGAAGTTGATGAAAAATGCGAAGTTTTTTCCTGTTGCTGCTACGGCCATCGCAGCGGCCATCGCTCTGGCTGGTTGTGGTGCCTCCGGCGGTTCCAGTCCCTCCGGAACATCCATGTCAGGAATGGATCACGGCGGCAGCTCGTCCAGCCCGGCGGCTACGGACCATAACGCCGCGGATGTAACGTTCGCCCGGATGATGATCCCACACCACACCCAGGCGGTGAAGATGAGCGAGATGATCCTGAAGAAGCAGGGCATTCCTGCCGAAGTCACAGCTCTTGCTATCCGGATCAAGGAAGCACAGGGCCCGGAAATCGAGAAGGTGACCGCCTGGTTGACCGGATGGAAGGAAACTACGCAGATGCCCGCTGGCCACAGCATGAACGGCATGATGGGCGCAGCTGACATGACCAAGCTCGAAGCCGCCCAAGGAGTCGAGGCAGCAAAGCTGTTGCTGGCCCAAATGGTCGCCCACCATCAAGGTGCCGTGACGATGGCCAAGACCGAAACCACAGACGGTAAGAACTCCGAAGCCGTCCAACTCTCCACAGAAATCGTCAACGCTCAGGAAGCCGAAATCAAGGAAATGCAGACGATGCTGGCCAGACTCTAAGCATCCCCCGACATGACGGGCGGCCCGGTTCCGAGGGCAGGATCCCCGTCAGAGTCGTTTCCGCAACGTGGATCCGGTCAGCCGCTGACAAGGCGACCGCTGTGTCCCCTGGCAGCGGCGCGATTTTCCGTCCCTCAGCAGCGGAGTGATGACGCATGACAAGCCGGTGTTGAGTACTTCAGCAGCCAGGCGCGGGGCACCTGCCTCACATGGCCGGCGGATTCCGCTGACAGATCATCCATCCACTTCAACAACGCGTCGAATAACAAGAGAAGGAAAGACCATGTGCACCAACCACACCATGATGAGGCCACAAACATCCCAAGCATCATCACCGAGGACATTGCCGTTCCCCACAACCACCCTGCGGCCAGTGCCGGCCAGGAACGTAGCGACCTGATCGAGTGCCCCGTCATGCCAGGGAACAAGGTCATTAGATCCGCGGCCGAAGCCGATGGCATGTACCGCGACTACAAGGGGACCCGACACTACCTTTGCTGCGACACCTGTGTGGCCCTCTTCGACGCCGACCCCGCGACATACAGCAAGGCTCTCTAGCTGCCACCGGAACCCGTTAGGCTCCCGACAAGGGTGCGGCCGACACGTTTTTTCTGGGTTCCTAGGATGTTCTGCCTGTCGTTGCAGTGGATGCGCGCAGACACGAAACACCTCCGGAGCGGGACCGGGCCGTTGACAGGTTCTTCCCACTCCGGAGGTCTTCTTCTCTCGCCGTGGTCATTGACTGGCGGATGAGGGTTAGTCCGTTTCTGGTCCAGTGCAGAACTGGCAGTTATCTTCGCAGACAGACCGTAGAGATGCGGTCGTGCTCTTTTCCATTACCTTCCCCCTCTCATGTTGCACCGGTTGGGTGAGTCATGGACCTATCGGACGGCGCGGCGCCGCCGAAGCCAACCACGGGTGTCCACGGAAAGGCTCGATAGGGAGACGGCGAGGATGGACAGGAGTACGAGGGCGAAGCCGGGCACGAGAACTACCAAGGGTGACCGCTCGACGTAGGGCATACCTTCGGCGAGGATCAGCCCCCATTCGGGGTGGGGCGGTTGGGGTCCAAGGCCCAGGAATCCCAGAAGGGCAAGCGCCAGGGCAATGCCGGGCAGGCGCAGCATGGCGTGCCGGAACACCGGGCCGAAAACGCCGGGAAGCACGTAACGCAGCATGACCCGGGTGGGGCCGACTCCGAGCACGGGGGCGATCTTGACGTGCGATTGGGCTTTGACTTCGGTGACCAGGGCCGCAGTGTGCGCAGCCAAGGGCGCCCAGCTCACGGCAGCTACGGCGACAGCGGCTCCGAGGGTGGAAGTTCCCATGATGGAGGAGACAATGATGCCGGCAATGATCGGTGGTGCGGCGTTCGTGATTTCGATGGGTCCGGTTGCCAAGTTGGGGAACATCCCGATGGCCAGGCCGAGCAGAAGGCACAACACCACCACCAGGAGTGCGATACCGATCGTCGACACGGCGCCGTGCGAGATGCGCGCCAGCACGTCACGCCCGCTGGAATCCGCCCCCAGCGGGATGGCAAGCGACGGGAGCGCGAGGCGCCCGTGAGTAGTTGCGAACGGATCCCGCGGCAAACCTGCCACAACGATGACCAGCAGCAGACCCAACGCCGATGCCGGAACAATCCACGCGCTCCGCCGGCTCGCCGCGGCGGGAACAGACGTCGGGACTGACTTGGCGCGCAGGGCCGGCCCAAGGATCAGTTTGCGGACCATGCCCGCCCCGACACCCAGGACCGCTGCGAGGAACATCAGGATGATGACACCGGTCTGCAGGGTCGGCATGTCCTGGGACCTGGCCGCGGCGAGGGTTGCCCGGCCGATTCCGGGTATGGCATAGACCTGCTCCACGGCGATGGCTCCGCCCGTAAGCCCTACCAACACCAGTCCGATCGGTGACGTGATCGAGGGCAGGCTGCGCCTGGAGACAGCCAGTGCGATACGCAGCTGGGAGAAGCCGGAAACGGACCAGGTCGCCACCCAGCGTTCAGTGAAGGTCGCTGAAAGCGCATCGGAGAAGAGCCGCCCCAGGTAGCCGCCTCCCGGCAGTCCCAGTGCCAGGGCAGGCAGGACCACATAGGAGAGGCCGTTCCAGCCGTAAGGAGGGAACATTTGGAGGATGACGGCTCCGAAGACCAGCAGCAGGGCCGCGAGCAGGAACTCGGGCATGGAGGTGAACGCTGCAGCGAGGGCACCGGAGGTCCGGTCATTGCGTCCGTTGAGTCCCCGACGGAAGGTCGGAATGCTCAACAGTATCGCCATGATGACGGCGACGGCCAAGGAGAAAGCCATCAGGGTCAAGGACACCGACAAGGCCTCCAGCATGCCGGGCAATACGGGCTTGCCGTCTGTCCATGAGTTTCCCCAGTCGCCCACAACGACGCCGCTGAGCCAGTTCCAGAACATGACGAGGGGTCCGTCGGCGAGCCCGAGTTCCTCACGGATCGAGTTCAGCGCCTCCGGGGTGGGCTCCATCTCCGAATAACGGGAACGCAGAATGGAAAGGGCTATGTCGCGGTTGGAGAGCGCCGGCAGGATACCGAGCATGAACACGATGAGACCGAAGGTCACTAGCCTGGAAGCACCCGGGATCCAGGCAGGGATTCTGCGGTCCCCGTGGCCGTTGCGCCGGCTACGGCGAAGCGCGGGGGTGACACTGACTGGTACTGCAGCCATGACGGTCCCTTATTCCTTGGTGGTTTCTGCGGTGATCAGGCCGCGCTCACGCGGATCCAGGACCAGGTTGGAGACAGTCTTCGCCTTGCCCAGAAGCACGCGTTCGTGCAGCACGGGGAGGGCAACGTCCTTCTTCAGGATCAGCGCTTCTGCGGCCATGATGGCTTCCCGCCGCTTCTCGCCAAGCTCGCTTGCGGACGCGGCACTGATTGCTGCATCGATCTCCGGGTCGCAGACCTGGGAGATGTTGAAGGACCCTTTGCAGGAGTAGTCACTGGTCAGGTACGTAGCGGGGTCCCCGGTGTCCTGGACCGTCGCCCTGGACAGGAGGACCATGTCGAAGGCACCTGCCATCATGTCTTTCTCCATGTTGGCGTATTCGCGCACGTCCTGCTCCACGACAAATCCGGCGGCCTCAAGCTGCTGCTCCAGAAGAACTGCGGCCTCTGGCAGTTCGGGACGGGCCGTGTACGTGGCCAGGGTGATCGTCTTCCCTGCAGGAGCTGCGGGTCGTGCAGCAGAGTCCACGTCTCCGCGGATGTCCGCGGCCCACTTCAGTGCCGGTCCCAGCAGGCCCTTGGACTCATCGGCCCGTCCTTCGTACACGTTCTTCACGATGCTCGCCCTGTCAATCGCTGCTCGGGCAGCAGCCCGGAGGGCGGGATCAGCGAAGGCGCCCTTTTCGTTGTTCAGGTACAGGGTGTTGGTGCGTGGCATCGGCACTTCGTTCACCAGGTCCTGCGGGAGCAGGGACACCTGGGAAACCGGGAGTGCCTCGACGACGTCGGCGGTTCCTGTCCGTAGTGCTGCGGCTCGGGCCGCGCCGTCCGGGACGTAGGAGACGTCAATGCCGGACAGTTTCGCCTTTTCGCCCCAATAGTCCTCGAAACGGTCCAGGGAGGCAGAGGATGATCCGTTGGTGGTGACGATCTTGAAAGGACCGGTGCCCGTGCTCACCGGCGTCACCGTCCCGTCAGGCAAATACGCCGCGGCGGAGAGGATGGACAGCTGCGGGCTGGTGAGCCTGTTCATCAGGAGGGGGTCGGGGGTGCCGGTAGTGATCGTCACTTCACGCTCACCCGTCGCCTCGATTTGTAGCTCAAGCCCTGTTAGGACGCGCAGCTTGGGGGAGGCATTCATCGCTTTGTTCAGTGAGTTGACGACGCTCTCAGCCGTGAGCTGGGTGCCGTCGTGGAACTTGACTCCTTCGCGGAGGGTGAGCACCCATTTGAGGTCCCCGTCCTTCTTCCATTCCGTGGCCAGCAGGGGCTGGGCCTCGCCGTTGTCGTCAAGGACGGTCAGGGTTTCGGCTGCGCTCCAGCGCGAAAGCTTGAAGGCGTCCTCTGAGTAGGGGCTCAGATTGGACAAGGGAGCGGCGAGCATGGCCAGGCTGACACGATTGGAGGAGTCTTGTGCTGATGCGCCTTCCCCGGCGAAACATCCGGTCAGGGTCAGGGCGGCTCCCAGTGTCAGGGCGCCTGCGGTAAGGAGGTGGCGGGTGCGGGGCATGAGTGAACGCATTCTGGAGGTACCTTTCAATTGGCAAGCGTTGCGAGTGTGGGACCGTCCGCCGCGCCGGGGTTCTCCGGCGCAGGCAGTACGGGGATGGCTCCGACAAGTTCACGGGTTCGGGGGTGTTGGGGGTCGGACAGCAGTGCAAGAGTGGCTCGGTCCTCGATGACCGCGCCGTCGTGCATGACCACTGTCCGGTGACAGAGGCTGGCGACCATGGACAGGTCGTGGGAAACGATGAGGAGCCCGGTGCCACGTTCCTCGGCAATCGAGCGGAGGAGTTCGATGACTTGTTCACGCATGGGAAGGTCGAGGCCGGAAACAGGCTCGTCCGCAAGCAGGAAATCGGGCCGGGTGGCTATGGCCCTGGCGATGGCAACGCGTTGAGCCTGCCCGCCGGACAATTCGCTGGCACGCCGGTCCAGGTATTCCGGTCCGAGCCCAACCGACTCCAGCGCTTCCCGCACGGCTTGCTTGCGATCGACGTCAACGTTCAACCGGATGAGTGGCTCTGCCACCAGATCCCTGACGACCATCCGGGGGTCAAGCGATCCGGCCGGATCCTGCGGCACATACTGCACACGGCGCCGGTACCAGCGCAGTTCCTTCAACGGCCCCGGCTCTACCTCCCTGCCGGCACAGCGGACCGAACCGGTATCGCTGCTTTCCAATGCCAGCATCAGGCGCAGCAAGGTGGTCTTTCCTGAGCCTGAGACTCCGACGATGCCGACCCGTTCGCCGGCGCCGATCTTCAGGCTTGTCTGCCCCAGCGCGACGCGCTCGACCCTTTTCGCGAAACGATGTTGCCGGGGCATTTGAAAGGAGCGGCTGACACGGTCAATGTCGAAGAACGAGGACTCCGCGTTGGTACCGGGTTCAATAGTGGTCGAAGCTACCGCTTCAGTGGAGGCAGAAAATTCCTGCAGGTAGGGTGCGATGGTCGCTGCCCGGGCTGCGCGGATGAGATTGCGGGAATATGGGTCACGGGGGTTTGCCAAAACATCGCGGAGCAGTCCCTCCTCGACAATCCGCCCGTCGCGGAGGACTACCGCGTCGGTACACAGTTCCGATGCCACCGCGAAGTCGTGGGTGATGAACAGCAAGGCCGGAGAATTCTCGCCGGCGGTGAACTTGTTCAGCACTTTCAGGACTTTTGCCTGCGTCACGACATCCAGCGCGGTCGTCGGTTCATCGGCCACCATAAGCCGTGTGTTGCACGCCAGGGCCAGGGCGATACAGACGCGCTGCCGTTGGCCTCCTGACAGCTCGGAGGGATAGGCAGTAATCAGCGTCGAGGGATCGGGCAACCCGACTGCCTCGGCCAGCTCAAGCGCGGCAGCACGGGCGCCAGCAGCGTCGAGGCCACGATGCCTGCGCAGTGGCACCACCAGTTGGTCCACCAACCGGACCAATGGATTGAGCGCCACTGCCGAGTCCTGAAAAACCATGGCCACCCGGGCGTTCTCGGGACGTTTTGGGGCCGGAACCCCGAGGACTTCATGGCCGTTGATCCGGATGCTTCCGGTCGCAACCGCGTTCGAGGGCAACCGCCCCAGGACAGCGCTTGCCGTCATGGACTTACCGGAGCCCGAGGCGCCCAGCAAGCAAAGCCGCTGGCCCGCGAGGACCTTGAAACTAAGCCCGTCCACGATGGTCTTGCCGCGGATGGCAATCCGCAAGTTGGTGATTTCTAGACTAGCCACGTCGAACCCTTCGCTAGGGATACGTGACGCGCATCACGCGCGTCTCCTCTGCAGCGAGCTTATGGCCGTATCTGTAGATTGTCAACAATCCGACGATTAAGATTTTTGATGACTTTATTCCGGGCTGCCAAGTCGAATCGCCAGCACAGGCGGCTCCCGCCCCGTCGGGACGTTTGTGACTGGCCAGTTGGCAAACGAATCCGGATGTTTAAAGGTTTCTTACTTGCGTATCTACGCAAGTAATGTGATTCTGTTGGGTATGCTCACCACGTTGAGGAATTCCCGCTTTCGGCGCCTTCTCCTTTCCCACGTCCTCGCCCTCCTTGGGACCGGGCTGGCGACCATCGCTCTTGGCTTTGTGGCCTTCGATTTGGCTGGTGATCAATCCGGATCGGTGCTCGGAACCGTTCTTGCCATCAAGATGCTGTGCTTTATGGTTGTAGCGCCTCTAGCGGCGGCAGTTCTGGTCCGTTTCCAGCCCCGCACTGTGATGGTTGGCTCGGACGTGCTGCGGGCCGCCGTCGCCGTCTGCCTCCCGTTCGTTTCCGACGTATGGCACATCTATGCCCTCATCGTGGTGCTGTATATCGCATCCGCAGTCTTCACTCCCACATTCCAGGCGACCATTCCACGGGTACTCCCCGATGATCGGGACTACGGGAACGCTCTCGCCCTGTCCAGGCTGGCCTACGACGTTGAGGCGCTGATGTCCCCGGTGCTGACCGGGATATTGCTTTTGGTCATTCCCACGCAGTACCTGTTTTTCGGCACCGCCCTGGGCTTCGCCGCGTCTGCGCTGCTCATAGGGTCGCTAGTGCTTCCAAAGGCCCTGCCCTCGGAGAGCCGCGATGCACCCTTCATGAAACGCCTGACGCTGGGCAGCAGGCTGTTATTCGCCACGCCTGCCCTGCGAGGAATTTTCACCCTCCAACTCGCTCTTGCGGGCAGCGGGAGTTTCGTCATGGTTCAGACAGTCGCTATCGTGCGGGGGCCGCTGGGCGCGGATGCAGCCGCTGTTGCCCTCGCGTTGGGTGCCATGGGCGCAGGATCAATCTGCGGCGCACTCAGCTCACCGGGGCTTGTGGCGCGACTGGGTACCCGCCGGGTTCTGCTCTTTGCAGGAGTTTTGGTGAGCTTGCCGCCTTTTGGTGTGCCGTTGGCGCTTTCGCTCAACGGCACACCGGGTCTGGCCATACTGGCCGCCCTGTGGTTTGTCCTGGGCATCGGTTACTCCGGTGTTCTGACACCTGTTGGTCAGGTGATCCGCGCTACGGTTCCCGAACCTGAGCTCCCTGCGGTCTTCGCTGCCCAGTTCTCGTTGGCCCACGGATGGTGGCTCCTCTGCTACCCCCTGGCCGGATGGCTCGGTGCTCTGACATCGCTCGGAACGGCTGCCGTTGTCCTCGCCGGCATCTCCTTCACGGCTGCCCTCGCAGCGTCATTCATTTGGAGAGATATGACGCGAAGGCACGTCGTCGGCGATGATGACAGGATGACCGAGGACGCCCGCCCGTGAGCCACACCAAAAAACCATCGGCCGTCGATAAACAGCGTATGGCCCAAGCCACACCTTTGGCGGAGGTTTCGTTGCCGTCGGATGCCGACCTCGATGGAGCAGCAGAGCTGGCCCGCCTCGTTGCCGACAGGACACGTCTGGCGATCCTTGCGCTGCTGGCCCAACGTGAACTTTCCGTGGGCGAAATTGCACAGAAACTGCAGCGGCCCATGGCCTCCGTTTCTCAACATTTGGCAAAGCTGCGCATCGGCCGTCTGGTCAGTTCCCGGAGGGCCGGAACCACGATCTACTGCGCATTGGCCAACGAACACGTCGGTGCCCTGGTGACCAATATTTTGGAACAGAGTGAGCACACGCTCTACGACCGGCCACCTCACCATGAGGCGCCCCACCAAGCTGGTTGAAGAATTTACCGCCGTCAAGGCAGGCGGGACCCGTCACTGGGCTGTTGCCGCCACGGGCCCATGGTGGTCCCGGGATCGCGCTTCGAGAGTCCCGGCCAGATGGTCTTCCGCGCCTGAAAGGTGGCGGTGGAAGGCCGCGTGGATTTCGTTCATTGAACCGGCCGCAATCAGTTTTGCCATCGCCATGTGATCGTGACTCAAGGTGCTCGGTGTCGGGTATACCCGTTCCGGGTTGATCATACAGATCAGGGACTCGGTCGCCAGGGTGGTGTAGGCGCGCAGTAACCGGGAATTGCCAACGCTGGCAACAAGCGTGGTGTGGAAGTCTAGATCCAGTCGGGAGACCCGCGCCCAATCCCCCGCAGCAAGTGCCGCCGGAAGCTGCGAGGCGATTTTCACCAGCGCATCGGATACCTCCTGGCGTCGTTGCGTTGTTTGGGCAGTGATGATTTCCGCCGCGCCGATCTCCAGCATTTCCCGGACGCCATAGATCTCATCAACGTCCTCGTCGGTCAACTCGATCACGAAGACGCCCCGGTTGGGCCTGCTGACCAGCAGACCCTCTTGACATAGACGGTTCAGTGCCTCCCGGACGGGTCCGCGGGAAACGCTGAGTTGGCTCGAGAGGAGGGCCTCATTGATCTGCTCCCCGGGCACGAAATAACCTTCCACGATCCGGTCGCGAAGTTGATCCGCGATGATCTCGGCGGTTGATTTTGGCGTGATGGCGGAAAGGCCTACTTCTTTCTTCATCTCGTCTCCGATCCCTTTTCTTCGACCCCAGCCCTGGTTTACACGGGGCGACGCGTGGCACCAATAGTTCAGAAGCCACCCATCCCAAGGCTACCGCCCGTCGCCGCATCCCGAATCCTTGCTCCAAGGCTCCAGAGGACTCGGCGTGCGAGTCTCCCGTACGCTCTCCGTTCCCAACTTTAATGCTTCGCCCTTCTGGAATATTCCGCCGAACGACCTCGTTCAGATACGGCTCTCTTGCCTTTATCTACTTGCCTCCAAACGGCCCAGAACGTCTGGGAACACGCTTTGAAGGCTGGACATCGGATTGGATCTTTAGGGCGCAGAGAGATGCTGGCGAAGGACAGAGCGGACTTCATCCATGGAACCGGAGGCAATCATCCCGGCGATCGCCAAATGGTCATCCCTCCAAGCATGGGGGGTCGGGTAGGATCCCTCGAGGTCCCTCATACAGATCAGCGATTCAGCAGCCAAAGTGATGTAGGACCTTAACAACCGCGAGTTCCCGGCCTCCGCGACGAGCGTCGTATGGAATCGAAGGTCCAAACGACAGATGCTCGCCCAGTCGCGAACCGCCGTAGGCTCAGGTAGCAACATGGCAATCTTCACCAACCGGGCAGACGCTTCCCGCCTCCGCTTGGTTGACCGGGATGTGATTCCTTCTGCGGCAGTGACCTCCAATAGTTCGCGGGTTCGGTAGATCTCGCCCACGTCAGCCTTCGTCAGTTCGATCATGAACAGGCCACGATTGCGCTTGCTCGTAAGCAGCCCTTCCTGGCTCAAACGCTGAAGCGCTTCCCGCAACGGGTTCCGGGAAAGGTTGAGATGGTTCGCCAGATGCACCTCGTTGACCTGTTCCCCGGGCGTGAAGTGACCGGTCAGGATCAACTCGCGAACCTTGTCTGCGATCTCTTCCGAACTCGTGAATTCAGGGGTCACGGCCGGCAGTCCTTTTACTCTCTCCATGCGCTTTCCTCCTCCGCACGCAGGCGGTACGGAACGGGCTGCGGCAAGGGTTTCTGCCTGTCACGACCAAGTCGTAGACCAGCTCCCGAGAAACTACGCCCGCCGACCAATTCAGTCACCCCGGCCGCAAGGCCTTCGCCGACAGAGTCCACCGGAGGCAGCAGTCGGCGGGAAAACCCCCCTCGGAAGAGGTCGGTGGGGCTAGTCACCTCAGGCATGGACTGCCTGCTCGTGGGAGACGTGGTCCTGGGACTCAATCTGCAGCGTGCTGTGGCTGGTGTCGAAATGCTCCCCGAGGCAAGCGAGGAGTTCATCGAGCAGAGGTTCAGACCCATTCGAGGAAATCGTGTCATCGTCGACGACAACATGAGCGGAGAAAACGGGGACACCCGAAGTAATGGTCCAGGCGTGCATGTCGTGGACATCCAGTACACCCGGGACGCTCAGGAGATGCGCACGCGTTTCCTCCAGATCCATATCCTTGGGGGTGGCCTCCATCAGCACGTGTACAACGTCCTTAAGGAGACTCCAAGCCCTGGGCAGAATCAGCAAGGCAATAGCGATTGAAGCGATCTGGTCCGCCAACATCCAGCCAGTGAGCCAGATGATGATACCGGCGATGATGACAGCTACCGAGCCCAAGAGGTCACCCAGAACCTCCAGGTAAGCACCGCGCACGTTCAGGCTTTCCTTCTGGCCGGACTGAAGAATCAACAATGAGACAAGGTTCGCCACAGCACCAATGATCGCCGCGAACAGCATCGGCCCGGCTTCAACCTCAACTTCCGTACCAAGACGTTTGACCGCCTCTACGAAGATCATGATCGCGATCGCAGCAATCGCGATGCCATTAAGGAGCGCAGCGAGAACTTCGATGCGCTGATACCCGAAGGTCCGCTTGGCCGTGGCCTTTCTCGTCGCAATAACACTGGCGATCAGGGCGATGAAGACCCCCGTCGCGTCGGTGAGCATGTGACCTGCGTCAGCCAGCAAGGCCAGCGAGTTGGAGATCATCGCTCCGACCACCTGAATCAGGAAGATCGACGCAGTGATGCAAAGGACAATGATCAGCTTCTTGCGGTGCTTCCCGGTAGCCGTGGTGTGGTCCCCCAGGCCGTGGCTGTGACCGTGGTGCCCGTCGTCATCCCCCTTGACCTTCGGTGCCCGATGCCCGGCGCTGAAGGCCCACCCATGATCGTGATCCCCATGGTCATGGTGGTGACCATGGTCAGCGTGGCCGTCGTTGTTGTCAGTCCCGGAAGGCGTCTTGCGTCCCTGGGGCTCTGGAATCGAAGTTTTTCGAGATGAAGTCATACCGAAAAGATAACAGCATCGTATGATTGTTGACAATCCTCATGCAGAGAACATTTCCGGTACTTCACAAAAGATGCTTCCAGCGACTGGCCCGCCGTTACCACGTTCGGCCAGTCCAAGACTCCGCCCGTGCCGATTGGGGCCTGCTCGCACACACAAGAGATTGAGGAATACACCGCGCGGGCGACCCATCCCACTTCCGTGGAACTGGAACACCCTGGGTGAGGCTTTCCCAACACGGATTTGGCACCGTTTTCTCGCGGTGCGGTCAGGTCGGCCTTGATGATGGCTCTGGCACATCTGGGAGCTATCCGGCCTGCCAGGGCCGGATGCGTAACGCCGCTCAGCCTTCAGCGAGCAGCATGCCTGGAAGGACGTCGCAGAGCCATGCCATGATCTGGTTGTGGTTCCAGCCGCGCTCAACAGCGAGCTGGTGGTACGTGCTGTCACCGTAGACAGTCATGAACGCCTCGGTGAGCTGATCGATGGGCCAATCGGCACGGAGCGGCCTCTTTTCGGCCAGTATCTCCAAGACCTGCCCGAACCCGTCCCTGCGAAGGTTTTCATGGTGTTGGTGCGTTCGGCGCACCTCGTTATCGGTCAGGGCGGCTGCGCGAAGAACTTCCGAGATAGCCGACGCGCGCGCAAATAAGGGGCCTGCTCCACGAATGAAGATCCGCAATGCCTCAGCAGCGTCGGGTTCCTGCATCATCGCTGCCCACCACGGTTGGGCCTGCGGTGGACGGGGATCATCTTCGCCCAGGACGGCGGAGTCAATTACGGCACTGATGAGCTCGGGTTTGGTGTGGAACACGAAGTACACGGTTTGCGAAGCTACTCCGGCACGTGCAGCAATGCCGGCCATGGTGGCGCCGTGGAATCCTCGGGTGATAAATTCCTGGTGCGCCGCCGTTATGATCTTGCGCCGGGTGGCTTCCGATTTCTGCCTGCGGGTGCTCTTGACGTGTAGTGTGTCCGGGTCCATATTTAGAGTATCTCACTAGAGCAGCACTCTAGTTAGCTTCAAGATTAGAGCCGTGTCATGGAAACCCAGAACCCCTACCGTCCTCACCGGCAGTCGACCCAGCATCCTTTCTCGCCCTCTCTGGCACCGTAGCTAACGAGGCCATCATGAACAGCCATTTCCTTGGCAGACAAGCGGTGACTCTCACCGCACTGGGCACGACCTGCGGGATTGCCTGGGCCGCCGGCTTCCGCGGATACATGGTGGAGCTCGCCGGTCCGGCATCCACTTTCGATTGGTGGGGAACATTCGGCGCACTCATTTTTCCCGGTGCCGTTGCCGGTGGACTTCTAGGTTGGGCGGAAGCCCTCCGACGGACCGGTGGACGGCAGCATTGGCGCTGGCTGGCTCTGGCACCATTGGCGTTTGCCGTAGCTCCAATGCTCCTCCCCGGCGCGGTTCCGGCCCTTCTGACTCAGGGCCTTGGCGGAGGAGCGATCGCAGTGGCTCTGATGGCACTTGGTGGGGGCTACGCTGTATCGCGCCGGGGTCCGCTTTGGAGCAGGCTGGCCTGTGGCATCACCAGTGCAGCCCTCCTTGCCGCCCTCGCTCTGTCCGGGCCCGGAATCGGCGGCGCTGCACTCGCCCTTACGGAGCCCCGCGGCGCGTGGGTTGCCGTCCTGGCCGCGTCGTTCGTGATTGTCCTAGCCCTCGCCTCGTCGATCCCACACAGGGCTGTGGCACCAGCCGCGGATTCGCTCGTCCCGTTGCAATCAACCGGGCTTGCACGCCATGGCGTGCGTCCGCGCCTTGGAAAGGACGCCTCATGAATCGGCTCCAGCTGGAGATGCGCACCGAGTTGCAGGCTCCGGCCTCAAAGGTCTTCGACTTCGTTGCAGACCACACGAACGCGACCCGATGGCAGAGCGGCATCGACGATATTAAGCGCATCACGCCGGGTCCTCTCCGCGTTGGCACTGAACATGAGTTCACGCGGCGATTCGCGGGAATGAAGGTCGTCGCCCGCAACCGCTTCATCGCCTACGAGCCTGGCCGCTTCGTCGCCTTCGAGATCCCATCGGGCAAGATGATCGGTGTCGCTTCCTATCTGGTAGAGCCCACAGGTGCCGGCACCTGTCGACTCACCAGCAATGTAGATTTCCACGTGGGCGGCCTGGCCCGGTTCGCAGTGCCCCTTCTGACGCTGATCTTCAAACGAGACGACGAGAAGGCCCTAACCGCCCTCAAGGTCCTGATGGAGCAGCCCTAAGTCAGGGCAGTCGAATACGGGGCGTCGGTCCCGACCGCAATCGCTCAAGAAGCCGGCAGCCCTAGAAGCCATTCATCGTCCGACGCGCAACCAACTCGGCTCGGGCTCCGGCAGCAAGTATGGCGTCCGCTTAAGACGTGTCCCATTTCCTTAGAACCGAGACGCTCTCCCCCGTGGATGATCGCCATCCGGTGGCGACTGACGTTGGCATCCGCAGCCCGACCTCCGCGTAATATTTCCGTCCCAGATGTTGTCCCAAATCACCTGCCGTGGACAGCAGTCACAAAGACAACTTCCGGGACAGGTTACCCCTGTGGCTCAGGAGTCCATGCCGAGGTATCGGTAGACGGTGGCGCGGCTGGCTCCGATGATCTTTCCGATGTCCGTCGGTTTTAGACCGCGAGCTTTCAATTCATGCGCCCTCTTGACCTTCTCGTGGTCTGTCGTGATTTCGCGGCGGCCTGCTTTGCGTCCGTTAGCAGCTGCAGCCGCCATGCCGGCCTTGGTGCGCTCGGAAAGCTGGTCTCGTTCAAGCTGGGCGAAAGCGGAAATGATGGTGACCATCGCCTGGGCCATCGCTCCCCCGACCTCGCTGGCCGGGTCAGTGGCGATGCCATCCCTTAGCGAACGGAACTTGATGCCTCGCACCTTGAAATCATCCAAGAGCTCGAGCAGGTGGCGAGTGTTTCGTCCCAACCGGTCCAGCTTCCACACCACGACCTCATCCCCTGGGCCGAGACGGTCCAGCATCCGGTCCAGCTCCGGACGACTTACCCGTGTCCCGCTGATCCCCTGGTCTTTATAGATTCGCTCGCACCCAGCTGCTTCCAGTTCCCGGATCTGCAGATCGGTGTTTTGGTCAGCCAGGCTGACGCGGGCGTATCCAAGGCGTGTCATCACTTCTCCGGGTCTTATCAAAGGAAAAATATGAGTGATGTTGAGAATACCTTAGTGAGACACATTGTTGGGACATGCGACGGACAGGAAATCCGCGAGTCTGAATCCTCGACCAGGCCAAGCCCTGCGGTTCTTATCAAAGGATCCATTGATGAGATGACGGCTGAGAGCCGACGACTGCTGAACTCTCTGGTCATCGTGCATCTCCTACGTACATGTCAGGGGCCGCTAACGGCACGAGTCCCGAATGAAGGTTTCGCTGGCAGGGTGACGGATCGGCTTTCGGATGGTGGTCACCCGATTCTGTGGCGATCCATACAGACGCAGTGTGGGCTAGGTGTTAGCTGCGGTGTGGCGTGTTGGACCCGTGTCCAGAAGAAGATAAGCAAGCCTCATTCGAGGAACCCATCCGCCTCGTGAGCGTCATCGCCTTCACAATGTGGGCTTCCTAGGTGGGGCCGAGGCAACGTGCGCACATAGACCTCCTGCAAGCCAGATTCATTGAGTGGCAAGCAAGCGTTTCGGATTTCATGGCGTGCGGAGTCCTTCCGATGTGTTGTCCGTGCTCCGTACGGGGTGGGCCGGGCAGCCCGGGGAATCTTAGGCACTCCCAAAAATGAGCTCTCGAAACCGCACAATGTCGTGCTTTCAGGTCTACGATCCGTTTATGCCGTATGCAGAAACGCATTCTGCGTTCAACGTTGCTGACCCGCCGTCATGGGTGATGTACGTTTCCCATGAAAGGCCGAGGCGGCTTATCGTTTTCGTCCATGGCTTTAGAGGGCGGACACTATCCACCTGGGCCCAATTCCAGCAGAGTGGGCGCATGGGGAGGTACTGGCAGCAGTCTGATCTGTTGTTCGTGGGGTATGAGTCGGAACGAGAGAACCCCTCATCCGTTGCTGATCGGTTGAGACGGAGCCTCCCCGCGTTCTATCCGGTCCCCTTTCCCCCAGCGATGATGGTTGGCGGCAAAGGAGCACGGGATGACGTCTCGTCATCTTATGAAGAGCTGATACTTGTAGGACATTCCTTAGGAGGCCTAGTCATACGATGTGCTCTCGTTCAGGCCGCCAAATCTTGGGTGTATGGAGCACCGGGGGCGGAACGTCCCATTCTGCTAAGTGCTCAGACCCGACTTTTCAGCCCGGCCAACGCCGGTTTCAGCCCAGCCGGCCTCCTGGGACTCGCCAAGGAACTTGGTTTCTTGGGGGTTGCAGAAATTCGCCTGCGACAATCTCGGGCTTACCTCGACCTGCAACCAGGGTCATCCCTGATCGTGGATACACGTCAGTTAACTGAGGAATTCTTCGAGAGGACTTTGGCACCGGCGCTGCAGGCGCACATACTTTGGGCTAATCCGGACAACGTTGTCAAGTCCGAGGAATATAGGATGGACCTTCGTGATTCAGCTGACGGCCAATCTCATCTGACGGTCTGCAAACCACATGATAGCTACCTCCGGCCGTGGCAGTTCCTCGAACGGGGGGTTTAGAACGTGAGCCGCGTTCAGGAAGAACGACCTCCATCGTTCGATGTCCCGTTCAGCCAACAGCCCAATGAACTTTGCAAAGAGGGCCGCGATGACGTTTTAGTCCGCACTTTCCGGTCAAGATGTCTCTGGGCTGATCGTGACGAACAAGTTTTGACGGAGCGATACGCAACGAATCTATCTGGGGTTCCGGCGGCCCGGACCGCCGCTTTGGATCAGCAAGTTACTCCCTGGCGTCCGCCGACCATTTCAGTTCGCCGAAATGAGGAGCGACCGTGACTCGAGCCCAGGAATATCGGCTTAGATCGTTCGAGGCTGCCTACATTAGGCCACACATTGAGTTTTTCGACGAACGCCCCGGTCTGATCTGGAAAGCAATGAACTTCTCGCCTGGGACAAGCGAGGGTTCCCTCCGAATCTTTCTCATCAGGGAAGCCGCCAATTGGATCCAGATGGGGCGGCTTTGCGGCTATTTCTCGACGACGCTAGAGCCAATGCCTATCGAGGTAGAGGGATTCGGCATGGAACGGGGGTCCGTCGTCTCAGCACAGCATATGAACGAAGCCCGGCTTGATCTGGTCTGGGACAGGAATTGGACACGGGCTGAAGATACGGGAACCTTCGATGAAGCCCTGATGGCCGCAACGGAGGATCTGAGCCGTGACCGTATGGAGTTCCTTCGCGTCTATCTTTTCGCGGACGACGCGGAATGGAACGGTAGGCTAACCGAGTTGGCAAGCTTGCAAACGGCATTGGAAGACGGCGCAGGACCGCCTTTCTCTGAAGAATTAATGGACAACGTGACGTGGGCTCTCCACGGCCCTGACTCCCAACTGAAGACCGCTGGTTTTCCTTCAGATTGGAGGGCGCAGCCATTTAACGAAATTCGTACCGACAACGCGAGGGCAGAGCGCCTGCAGTACCATCGCCGTGCGATAGAGGCGCACGTACGGCGGATGCTTACGGAGGACGCCCAGGATGACGATCCACTCCGCGAAACCGGGCAGATTCGACCGGACGCCTCTGTACGTGGCACCGCTCCCCGCCAGACCAAACCGGTAGGAATTGATCTGGGAACTACCAACTCGATGATAGCTGTGTGGGAAGCCGGGGAAGCCCGCGTCATAACTAATGCCGAGGGAGCCAGGACCACCCCGTCGGTAGTTGCCTACACGGACACCGGTGAACGGCTTGTGGGGCAACGTGCTCGCCGGCAGGCGATTCTCAACCCGGAAGGTACTGTCACCTCGGCCAAGCGGTTTATCGGCCGACAATTTGTCGAGATCACGCATGAGGCCAAGGTTGCGAGCTTCGACGTGGTCGCGGACGGCAACGGCGCAGTGCGTTTTCGGGTTCAGGGCAAGAACATCGCACCTGAAGAGGTGAGTGCCCTTGTTCTTCGCAAGCTAGTGGGCGACGCCGAGAAGGAGTTGGGTGAAAAGGTGACGGAGGCCGTCATTACGGTACCTGCTTACTTCAACGACGCACAGCGCGCCGCGACCAAAGAGGCAGGCAGGATTGCAGGGCTGAAAGTCCTCCGTATCCTCAACGATACGACCGCGGCCGCCCTAGCCAGTGCAGTCAAGAATCGCGAGCACGAGACCGTGCTGGTTTTCGACATGGGCGGCGGAACCTTTGATGTAAGCCTGTTGCATATAGGGGATGGGGCTGTGGAAGTCCGCTCCGCCGCCGGTGATACGCACCTTGGCGGAGACGATTTTGACCGACGCCTCGTCGACTATTTGGCGGAGGACTTCCGAAAGGAGACGGGGATCGATCTCCGCTCGGATGCCCGGGCGTTGCAGCGCCTGGTAGAAGCGGCGGAGAACGCGAAGGTCGAGCTGAGCTCTGTGACCCAGACCCTAGTCAACCTTCCCTCCATTACGTCCGATGCTGCAGGCCCCAGGCACCTGTCGACAACCGTTCGGCAGTCTGTATTTGAAGAAATTACCCATGACTTAGTGGAGCGCGTTGTAGGGCCTGTCAGAAAGGTGATGACAGACGCCCAAGTCACCGCCGACGACATCGATGAAGTGATTCTGGTTGGGGGCTCTACACGCATTCCCGCAATCAAGAACGCGGTGAGGCGGTTGACAGGCGAGAAAAATGCGGAAAACAACGTAAACCAGGACGAAGTCGTCGCTCTCGGTGCAGCCATTCAGGCCGCCGTGTTAAAAGGCCAGATGTCTGATGTTCTGGTGCTGGAGGTCACGTCGTTGTCCTTGGGCATCGCAACCAAGGGTGGCGTCATGACGCATCTCATCGAGCGCAACACCGCTATCCCCACCAAGCGTTCCGAGACCTTCACCACCGCTGACGACAACCAGCCGTCCGTGGCCATCCAGGTCTTCCAGGGAGAGCGTGAATTCACCCGCGACAACAAGCCGCTGGGCACTTTCGAACTGACCGGCATCGCTCCGGCGCCGCGTGGTGTTCCGCAGGTTGAGGTCACCTTCGACATCGACGCCAACGGCATTGTCCACGTGTCCGCCAAGGACGGGGGCACCGGCAAGGAACAGTCCATGACCATCACCGGTGGCACGGCGCTCTCCAAGGACGACATCGACCGCATGGTCCGTGAAGCCGAAGAGCACGCTGCTGAGGACAAGGCCCGCCGCGAAGCTATGGACACCCGTAACTCCGCGGAGCAGCTCGCATACTCCGTGGACAAGCTGATCGCCGACAACGACGACAAGCTCCCCGAGGAAGTCAAGACTGAGGTCAAGGCCGACGTCGACGCCCTCAAGTCCGCGCTGGAAGGCACCGACGACGCAGCCGTGAAGACTGCGTTCGAGAAGCTCCAAGCTTCCCAGACCAAGCTCGGCAAGGCCGTCTACGACCAGTCGGCTACCGCTGAGGCGGCCCATGTAGTTGATGATGCGGAGGATTACGACGAAATAGTCGAGGCAGAATGGAAACGCGACTAGGGATAGCGTCGAGTGAAAAGGCATTTGAGTAGTAGCCCGATCCTCCTGAAGGTGTCATGACCCCCGCATAAGCCTCGCCCATGGCTGGGCTTCGCTTTGTTGCTGAAGTTATTCGCGATCGAGGCAATTGGGTATTACCTAGCCGGACAGTCACAAACGCTCCCCGCACTTTCTGACCAACCTTGATTTCGGCACCGAGTTCTTACTAAGTCTGAGCTACTTACTCCGCCGCCATTCGGCCTGCGGCCAAAAGGGTCGTTTTTGACCGTACCGACTAGGGCACCTGGACATGTCGGCGGCCTAACGGCCATGGCAATCCGCGCCAGCAACCACACTTACACTCAGTCAGATGGATAAAACGACAATAGGACCGGAGAGGTCCCCAGATGCCCCTCCCCCGCAGGTCGTTTCGACACCCGGTAAAGATGCACGGGTTCGGCCCGAGCTCGAACCAGCCGAGGTGGAACTCTCCTCAAATCTGAAAGGCTAGCTCTCAAGGCTGCGGGAACGGGCTATTCCCACTTGCCTCAGAGGGAGCAATTGCGTGGCTCGGCGCTGGCCCTTTGGTGAGAGGTCCGACACTTTCGGGCCTGGGCTATCTTGAGATGAACCACGACGTCTTCTCAACACGCCGCAGCAAGCAGCGCGGGTGGCCTTTTCCGGACCCCACCCTTGTAACCTGAAGGCACCATTTTCTGCCCGCACGAACGGCTCCAAGCCATTCTAGATGCTGGGGTTTGCAGGGAGTGGGAGGGGCACCAACGCAAGCGACGGATTGGAAAGGGAACACATTGGCCGCAAAGATAACTTCGTCCATCACTGATGAGAGGACGATGGCGGCATGGATTCTTCCTCCAACGGCGATCCGCGCAGCTGCAAGGCTGCAGGGCGATGAGAAGCCCGCACGAATCCTTTCGGCCGAGATTGAAGAGCATGTCCGTGACCCTGATTCCGGCAGCACGCTGCGCTGTGACGTCACGCTTAGGGGCAAGAAGGCTGCGGTCGTCGCCATTGAGATGAAACGGCCTGAAATAGCAGACGTGCGGGATCCTGTCATGACCGTAGATGCGCACAAGAAGGCTGCCAGCAGGGGCTTAGTTTGGTATGGCACCTGTAACTTCAAGGAGATCGCACTGTGGTCCACTCATGACGGGCCGCGCCCCACCGCTCCGCTTTTCGTGCACCCGCTGGTTCAAGACCTCACCCACTCTTCTAAGGCAACGCTTAAGAAGAACAGGGATGCCCTCAGCTCACAGTGGATGACCTTCATTGACCGAGTCGAATTGCTTCTTGATGAAGTTGAGGCGAACCAGTTAGAAAGGGAACGGAGTGCTCCGCCGCAGGTTTCTGACCTACGGGAGGCAGTCCATCAAGCTGCCCAGGAGGCGGCCGTTCGCATTGCCGAGGCGGTCCAGCATGACCAGTCGTTCCACGATCAAATCGTAGAGATCCTTTCTGATCAGTTCGGGGTGAGTGTAAAGCTCGACCCCACGAAACCCGAGCAGTTAGAAGATGACTCGCTGCAAGTGGCGGAAATTGCGTGCTTTGTGGTGGCGACCCGTCTCATGGTCTATGCCGCCTTGCGAGCTTCCGGGCTGCGTGACGGACGGTTTAAGCTGGATGCTCTGGACGTTCCTGCCAAGGCCACGGACCCAGCAAGGGTTGCCCAAACCCTTCAGGGCTTCTATGACCATGCTCGTTACCACACCGGCGATTTCGAGGTGCAGTTCACACCTGGCCCCTTGGATGACGTGGCTTTCGTTCCGTCCGCCTCTCAGGCAGCCAGTGATGTGGGCAGGCGCTGGGACAGCCTAATTCGACTAATCTCTGACTCCGATTGGAGCGGCCCGGCAGAGTATGTCCCCGGGCTTTATGAGTCCCTGCTTGATGAGGAACACCGACATGCTACTGGAGTTCACTACACTCCCGAGCCCGTAGCCGAGATTGCTGCTGCTTACGCGATCGAACGGGGCAACGACGTAGTCATGGACCCTGCTGCGGGTGCAGGAACCTTCGTGAGCATGTGCGTGGATCGAAAGACACTTCTCGGGTCCAGCCATGAGCAGGCATTGTCAGAGACATACGCTGTTGAGTTAGCAGAATTCGCTGCCTCCCTCACTGGGTTGAACTTAGTGCTGGCCAACAGCAAGGCAGACACCGCCTATCCACGGGTGGTCGTATCAGACTTCTTCAAGCTGGCACCAGGAGGCGCGACTCAACTCGTGTTACCTGAAACAGGCCAAGTCTCTATGCCGAGGCAGCTTGACGCGGTCGTCGGCAACCCGCCATATATTCGGTTTGAAAACATCAGCCAGGATGAGCGACGGTACATTCACGAACTTCTGTCGAAGGTTCATGCAGAAGACAAGATCGCCTTTCCGAACTTCACTGGCAAAGCTGATCTTTGGGCGTTTTTCGTCGCTAGGGCTGCCCAGTACCTACGCCCGGGGGGTCGGCTTGCCTTTGTCCTGTCATGGTCACTGCTCAGTTCAAATTATGGTGATGCGGTACTTAGCTTTCTCGGCAGATACTTCCAGGTTGATGCAATTATCGACTCCAAGATCGAACGGTTCTTCGCAGCCAAGCAGAACACGCTTCTACTTTTGGCAAGGAAAGTGGAAGCTCCAGGAACAGTAGCCAATGAGCCCAATCCCCATATCGATCCTGAACATCAGGTTAGGTTTGTTCGCTTGAAGCGACCCGTGGCCGAACTGGTTGACTCCACGCTCCCCCGGGGGCAGAGGGCCGAAGACCTGGTAGATGAGATCTTTAGATCGACGGGAAATGCTTCCGATGCTGACGACGTTCGGTGGGACATAAACCTGATACGGCAAAGCGAGTTGGTTGAGAGGTCGGACTCCATGACCATTGAGGACTTCGAGCAGTGAGCACAGTTGATTTTTCTGCGATGGGAGCAAAGAGTGCTTTCGGAGGCACACTGCTCAACAGTTGGTCTGCGGCACTGGTGGAATCGCCAAATATCCGACGCATCCGCTTAGAGGCGAAAGAAATGCTTGTCCCCTTAGGCAAGATTGCGCCGCCCTATAGCGGCATACCCACACGAGCTGTGAAGTTCTTCTGCGTGACCGAAATCTCGGATGAAGAGGCGCTCTTGAGCGCTCAACTTAGGACCAGCAGGGACCGTGAGCGTGTGGCCCTGGTGGAGGATGGGGGCGGTGCCCGTCATCTAATAGAGCGCACTTCCCTGCAAAAACTGATTCGCAATCCAAAGAAGGTCGAAGCGCGGCTCGTGATAGCTGCAGACGATGATCTGCCATCTCGCTTGTTCTCAGTCACGGACAGTGTAGAGGAACTGTCAAACAATAGGCTCCGCCACACTCTGAAGTACATCGAGTACGGAGAGAGCACGGATTTTAAGGCCAGCGGCCGTCGTGCTGGTGGTGCTGTCTCGGGCCGGGCGCAGGCTTCTTCTCGAAAAAACTGGTATGCCGTCCCTAGCCAGCCCGCGCCTCCTGGACGGATCGTATGGGTTAAAGGACGAGGACAGGTCCACTACGTGACCGAAATTCCGGAAGGCGTCCAGGTGCCCGACAACTTTCTCGTGTCACGTCCTCCTTCGGACCTAACTAATCCCCGTGTGTTAGCCGCCATCGCTAATCTGTCCTGGACTCACTTAATGGTTGAACAGTTCGGACGTCGGGCCGGCGGGGATGGAGTGCTTCAGACGTACATTCGTGAGCTGATGATGCTCCCGGTTCTGAATCCTCTAGCACTGACCTCAGATGAAGCTGAAAAGCTGGTAGAAGCGTTTGATGAGATCTCGACTCGCCCTGCGAAACCGGTGACCCAGGAATTGCAGGACGTCCACAGACAGAACTTTGATCGGGTCGGGCTGCAGCTGATGTTGCGCAGAGATGACGTCACAGAGGTGCTTCAGGATGTCCATCAGGCTTTGATCACGCTTGCAGAAGAACGGATAGTTAAGGCTTCCGAAGGGAGGAAGGTTCAGGAGGCATCGCGGGCGCGGCAGGCATTCGATGCGGCACCTGTTGCAGAATCTGTTCTCCGCTTTTGTTCTAGTCCGCCAAGCCTCGCTGACGCTGGATTGGACACCTCAGAAGGCACTCTTAACTCGACAACCATCATCGTCCCTGGGCACGGAGCTGTGAAAGAGTTAACGACGCCCTACGATCTTTTGGACGACTCGTCGGTTCTAATCAACAAACGCATCAGAGTTGAGACGCCTTCTCACGTCCACGCCGCTCTAGTTAGGGCGCATCTGACAATTAGTCCTGATTTTGTTGGGACGTTGATTCTTCCTGCTTCGGAGGAAGAGGCCTTGGAGATCTTTGGAGCATGGACCAGCAAGTTTCAGACGTGGCAGGATGGCGTTAGAAAGCGGATTGGAGACCTTGTGGGTCTAAGCAAGCGCACGACACGCACCCCGGTTGTTGCGAAGAGTTTCGATGTCGTCGCGGGTCTGGCCCCAGGGACCACGCTATCTCTAACATCAGAGTGGTAAAAACAGCGCGCCGCTACTTGTCACGCGTCACCTGCGCTGCAGTCTTCTCCCCATCGATTAGTTTTGACCTATGACTACTACCGGGTTGGAGGTACGCCTCCGTGAAGGCCGGGAGAAAGCTGCTGTTCACCGGTTTACGAAAACCCTAGATGACGTCGTTCTCTCCCTGCGCGAGATCGACCGCCTCTACCTTCACCGCGGAGCCCGCCCAACGTGGGTCATCGAATCTCTTTATCACCAGGCAAATGACGCGATCATCCGCCTTGAACCTAGGAGTTCCTCCAGAACGCGTGACCTTTCAGACATGCTGCGCCCTATAGACGTGTTCCTGGAAGGCATCAACAGCCTCGGCGAGCGAGCTGAGATTCCTAAGCTCTACAGCCCCGAGACGGTTGAGCGCATCAAGCGCATCGCGACACCGGGGAACGAGTTCAGCCAAATTACGATGGCCTCATACAACGGCAAGGTAAACGAGGCCGCTGTACTCTCACCCACGGTCCGAGAAAACGCTGCTGATGCGGTGAAAGGCAAAGACACAGCCCACGGGTCCCTGTCCGGCATTCTCGACACTGTGGGCGCCACCCCACGCCGAAACATCCTTCGCGTCCGATTGTTCGACCGGCAAACTCAACGTGCCGTAACGGGCAACGCGGCGCCAGCCTTATCGGAAGCCCTCCGAGAACACTGGAATCACCGTGTACTGGTCGGCGGTCTAGTAACACGTAATGCGCAAGGACAAGCGATACGCATTGAGATAACAGAAATCGAGAGCCTTCCCGAGGATGACACCGGAATGCCTTCACCCCACGAGCTCCTGGGCATTGCCCCCGATTGGCTGGATGGAATGACAGTGGACGATTACATGCGAGGTATCCGTGGTGCCTAAGAGCAATCGAGTAGCCATCCCTGTGCCATTGATTTACGTGGACGCCTGCGTCTATTTGGACTTGATCACTCGCAACGAAAGTCCTGATCCGGCTACTGGCGAACCAAGATGGAGAGCGGCGGTTTCAGTATTCGAGGCTGCCAAAAACGGTCAGGTCCGTCTCGCTGCATCCCCTCTACTTGAAGCTGAGGTCCTGTGCAACGGTGTAGCGCGGGGGGACACGGATCGTGTTCGTAATCTACTTCGTGGATGGTTCCAAGCGGAATCCACGGCGTGGACGGAAATCGATCGGTTTCTCGCGCGGGAAGCAGTGAGAATGGTCAAGGAATTCGGTCACCTCCGTTTCAACAGTTCAAAGCAGCTTCGCTCAGCCGATGCCCTGCACTTGGCAGCGGCCGTGCGGCTAGGATGCGACTATTTCTTCAGCCATGACGGTGGATTCCCTCTGAATCAGACTGTTGAGGATGTACAGGTACGAACCCCGCGCGTCGTGTGGCAGGAGTCGCTCTTCGACGCGTCTTAGACCGTCAGGCTCCTCTCCGCCACGGTCCCCATAGTGTTCGGGCCTTGGGCGGTTCGGGGGGTCAAGTTTGGCATGCATGCGTCACCGCAATGGCTTCAGAAGCCAACCCGCCGCTTTTTCTTCCCGTGTCGATTCGAACGTCGACGCCAAAGCGGGACGTACGAAAACATTGGAGGACATATGGGCAAAAATGCCAAGCTTAGGAAAGAACGGTCGAAGGAACGAGCGGCAGCCGCAACATCACCATCCCGCGTCCCTCTCGAAATTCTTCAGCAGGCTGTGGAGGCTGTACGAGACAAATTTGGCACAGATAATAGGTGCGCTGATGCCGCTGCAATGCTCATTACGGTCGGCAAGCACCTTGGCTACACACTTGAACCGAGACCCGTCTCGCTCGTAGCCGAACAACCCTCCCCGGCCGACCCCTCGATTATGAATATGGCATTCATCGGTCCCGCAGCCGAGGCGACACTGGGCGAGGCTGACAGGAAGAAAGCAAATAAGGACCAGCTCGAGGGCGGTAACAGCCTCGGGCATCTCGTTCTTACGTGCGATGATCCGCCGCTCCTTCTCGATGCCAACCTGCGTCAGCTCGAAGCCTTGGGTTTCTATGCACCCAGCCTCCGTGCGCACATTCACACAAGCCACCCTAAGAGTGGCAGCTGGTATTTGCCGATCGGTGAACTAGACCTCGACCTTTCTTACATCTTGGACGAGGTCGCCAGTGGCCTAATGGAGAACTATGATGCGGCGATAACAGATTATTCTGCTGAGGCCCATGATCTTTCGACAGCGCTGCTGGCGGGATACACAGCAAAACAGATACGGGATCGATAGGTAGTTAGGCGCGAACAGCAGAGCCGTGCACAGCCTGTAGCTGTGCAGGGCTCCTTCCGTTAGTAGCGTTGGTTAGCGTCCGTAGTCGGAGTCTTGTCGGCGGCGTTGCTCCGGTGTTCGTTGCGTGGTTGCTGTGGCCGTGGCTGCCGTGGCCACGCCTCCTGGAAGCTGCGGGAAGGACGCGTTCATCAGGCGTTGCATCTTCTCCAGCCGCGAGTGGACTTCCGGGCAGTTCCATTCGCCTGAGGACAGTCCTTGATGGTTGGATCGAGTCGTGAAGCTATCGTCGTTCGAATCCGAGTATGCAGATTCAGCCCTGCCGACCTTTCAGGGCACCCCAGCCGGGCATGACGAGGTGAGAATCAGCTCGGATGCGGAGACTCCATGGACGCAGATGTCCGCTCTTTTGGGGTCGACAGTGATCCAAGCCGTCCAAAGCTTCTACCTGGCAAAACGGTCCAGGCAGTACTTTAGTGATCTGCCGGACAACGACGACCGCGTTGGTCAGGCGATGGAGCACATAAACAACCGGTTGATGCGGCTGGCGGTGCTCGACATCGCCGCTCTCAACGACGGCGGACTAGCAGGCAAGGACCCCGAGAACACTCGGGTGGCGTCACTGCCCACAGCCCACCGACGTATGAAGAAACATTTGAAAAGCGCTAAGGCGTCCTCTGCCGAGGTGGATCAGCTAAGCAAGCTGCAATCTGACATCAACTGTGATCTTTTCACGCCGTTGTTGTACGTCCGCCACCTCCGCAACAAATGGGCAGGGCACCCGTCTCTGGATCGTCGGTTCGATGCCTGGGCAGGTGCCGACAAGACACTGTCGGTTGCTGCGGTGGAGGCAGCCTTGGCTCGGCTGGTCAACAATGCCCGCGATACTGCATTGTTCGCCTCCTCAGCTCCTGCTCTGCAGGACTTCCGCCAGCCTCCAGCGGTAGCGAATCCCGACGGTTCTAGGCCCATGGAGGTTGATCTGAGTAACGTCATAGTCTGGGCCGGGCTCATGCGGGATTCCGCCGGTGACCAGGTTCGTGCCCTCCGTGCTCAGATCACAGGCGAGACCATGCTTGAGCGATTCGCCCACACGGAGGCTTACCGAGGTGAGCAGTATTAGGACTTGCGTAGTTCAGCGTCGCTAGCCGAATGCTCCACAGTCATGTGACGGAAAGATAAGGATTTTGCTCCGGATCCACTTCCGAGCAGCTGGAGAACGGCTGCCTAGTCGACTTCTCCCTTATCGCGCCTAAAAGCCGTCCCGTCCCACAGACTGCCGTTATTGACGCTCAAAGGTCGTCGGCCTTGGATAGGACTATGCAGCCGGTTCAGAGAGGGCACCAAAGGACGGAAGCGGATGCTTGCCGCCGGTACATGCCGAATGGCGCAATTTGGTTCGACACTCGGGCCCTTGTGCTTACTGACGCGATCACACCGGATCTGAACCCGGAGATCGTTGCGCAGCAGGAGGAAAACCGGCGCCAAGTTCGAATCGGACCTATTCACGAGTTCGGGAATGCTGAACATGAACGCAAGATCGCTGACTTCGGTGGTTTGGGTGCAGCGCCCTGGTCGGTCATTGATCGCCACAACCTGTTCATGCAACAGATCCGCGATGCGTTCGCATTAGGTGCCTACTACCCCTCGCTGGTAGGCGCGTGTGCTCTTGGAGAGAGGTTACTGAACGAGCTCGTCATCCGCTTGCGAGATTGTTACAGCGAACATCCCGCGACGGGAATGTGGCGTGGTGAAGGATTCCCTTGCGGGCGTCGGTGAGGCTAATCTCCATTGTCTCGAAAACCCTCTCCCCCGACCTTGCTGAGACACTTCACGGCGAGACGAATAAGCGAGACCCTCAGGCTCTCGGAATTCTCCACCGCTTGGCCAGCCGGCCGCCACCCAGAACTGCCTCAAGAAGCATTAGGTATATGAGACACCTCGGGGCAACGAACCTTTGCCCTGTCAGTTGAGACCGGACTGGTCGTCAGTGATACGACCCCACGGATGACGCCGCGCCATTACATGCGAGGTCCCTCGCAAGCTTTTAGCCTTCGCTGGCAGGAAGCGTCCAATCAAAGTCTCGGGACCGGAGTGCGTCATCGTCTGGATCGAAAGCAAGGATCCTGAAAGCCCCTGCCTCGGGATCCACTACTCCGTTAACCAATCTCATGCCCGACCAAACTCCCATGATGCAGATGCCCGGATGTTGGCGGGCGTTCGCGACTTCATTGCGGGTCACGATGACGGACTCACCTCTGCTCTGAGTGCCTTTTGCTTCTAGGTAAAGCATCTCCGAGCCCTTTACGGCAACTGCGTCATAGGGGCGATTGTGCCGAGTGTCCGTCACATTCCAGCCGTCGTCTCGGTAGTGACGCATCAGCCGGTCCTGTGCAGCATTCTCAATCGCTTTCCTCAGGTCCGAGTCCATCTGCCGGCCTTGCCCTGAAGCGCCCGGCACATCCAATGAACTTTCACCCGAGGTGCCGTCGATGGTCGCAGTTATGACAGGATCCGGATCATATGAAACCGGGTTCCTACGGTAGGTAACCTCTTCACCGATAAGGACATCATGAATTGGATTCCCTGGGAGCAGCACGCGGCCTTTCAGTGCCTTCTTCGATGTTCCTGTGCGATTGTCAACCACGATCTCGTGATCCGGCCCGTGAAGTTCTGCAACGAGGATGATCCGTCCTTGATAGTTCAAAGCCGCCCAACGTTCATCCGCGATGCGCTTGTCGTTGAGAATCCATACCCCTCGGTTGTGGTCCCAAAGCTCTTCGGAAGTTGCCTGGGCATCGTAGCCCCACCATCCACGTGGGAGCTGATCGTCGCTGTCAGCGGTCTGTCGGTCAATGAGCCTGATGTTTAGAACCATGCAACGAGTATCACCGACTGACAGCGTGGAGGTGGCTTGTCGGCACAGCTGGTTTCAACCCTTGAGCCGGAAGAGGCGGTATACACGGCTGACTGAGGTCACAAACGCTGCCTGAAGCCTTTTGACCAACTTTGATTTCGGTCTTGAGTTCCGAGGTACCCGATGGCCCTATCCTGCTAGGGTCCTGATTCCGGGCAGCTGCGGCTCAATAACGGTCGTTTTTGACGCCTACTGATCGGCGTGCCGACTGCACGAAAACGACGCCCGAATCGGATCCTCTGTCTCCAAGGGACGGGCGAAAGTTCATAGGCCATTTATGATCACTCGGTGATGTCCTCCGAATTCCTTACCTGTTACTCCCAGGTTCCATTGCTCCAGTCAGTGATGCGATGCGATCCGTTCACTGTGGTTGTCAGATCCCAAGAGCAGGATTCCTGGGATCCAAGCACCTTGCTTGCCGCTCTCAGCCAAGCCTCCGCCGTTCTGGTCGCCATCATCGGCGGCTTCCTTGTAAGCCGCCTTGTCGCTATCTCTAGCGAACGAGAAGGCATCCGGCGGCTGGCAGAAGCAGCTGCAGGCCGCATCGATCACGTCGAGTCCGAACTTAATGACGCCCGCCAGACTCGATTAGATAGGGCCGAGCGCTACTTCTACAAAGAAGCAGTAGACAAATTCCTTGAAGATCCGGCCCTGGACTTGGACGCTTTGATTCACGAACTCGTAACACGGGGAACAGAAGAAGAAGAGTTGAGGCCGTATGCGGTTTCACTGCGCGAACGAACAGCAGATGCTTTGAAGAGCATCAAAGGGAAGCTCAAGCCAGGTGACACCACGAGCCTAGAGCTTGATCACCTCGTCAACCGCGGCCTGAAGGTTGAGGACCCAGACGTTGATCTGTACGAACAGGCCTTTCAGCATCAACGAGCCAAATTACCCGCTCCCCCGGCTATCAACATGTTCCAATACGGAAGCCCCTATGACTTGTCAAGGCTCACGGCAGCCATAAAGCCCGCTTGGATATATGAAATGGACGCGCGCCGTATGGACGAAGAAATTCGGGCTGAATCGGACTTGAGAACGCAGCTGAGGGCCGCGACCGCAGAACGTGACCGTTTGAAAGATGAAATGATCCGTGTTGGTAAACCAGCCGGAGTAGCCGCTGCTATGTGGATGTTAGGCCTCCTGTCGCTGGGAATCCTTGTCCCTGTAGTCATGATGGCCTTTGAGCCGAAGGACTTGGACATCTGGTCCAAGGGTGGGCTGCTCGCCAGCTTCTTTATGGGGCTGGCAGCGATCCTTTGGTATGTGGGTTGGTTCTGGCGAAAAGTTGGCACCGATGCGCTCAGACCTCAGTAGGCAATGCTCAATTTGCTCGCCTGTAAAAGTGTTTTGCGGCGTGAACTGCTGTTGGCCGTAGACTCCCGCCCTAGGGCTTACTCAACCAAACGGTCCCTATTGAGCTCATCGATACTCTAGTGTGGCCAACGATGGATGATAAGCAGATACAAGACATCGCCGACAAGGTCATTGATGCCCTGCAGCACCTAGGTCCCTCCGAGCCGTCGGGCTGGTCGATCGTGGCGTCACTGGCACCCGTCGCAGCTCTGGTTGCAGCAGGCCTAGTGACATGGATTGGGTGGCGTAACCTCAAGCACCAGCAACGGGCCTTGAAAGTTGCCGTAAGAAGCGATGCCAGGAACCTGAGGCAGAAACGCGATGCCGACGCCCGCAGTGAATGGTGGAAGCGCACTCAGTGGGCGCTGGAAGCCGCTGCCTCAGACGATCCGCGAATGTATTCGTACGGCACTGGAGGTCTGACTCTATTGGCCCAAAGTGACCTGGCTGGCCCCAAGGACAAAGCGCTCCTGGATGCGGTGTGGGAGGGCACCGATAGCGAGATGCAGGATGCCGGTATCGAGCACCTGATCAAGACCGCCAGTGAGCAGGAAGATCTTTCGTACGAAGAGCTTTTGTCGCTGATGAGCTTTGGTCCATCTGATGTTGAAGCTCTCGAGCGACTGAAGGAGCAGGCCAAGAATTTATCCGTCGAGGACATGGAGAAGATTCTTGAGTCTTACGTCGCAGCAACAGATGCTCAGGACTATGCCGTCAATGCCGGCGACGAGGCAGAACCTCCAGAGTCAGTATCTTGGTTCCGCCGACTCCTGGGTAGGTACAGAAAGTCCTCGTCAACCACTCACGTAGACGACTCAGCAACTTCGCACAATAATGTGAAGTACAGCAAGGAGGAAGAAGATGCCCATCACTCGGAGGGTGTACAACCCGAAGCGTAAAGACGAGGTGTTTGATGTATTGCGCCGCGAAATCCTAGCCGCTCGGTTGAAAGTGACTCTTGACGAGCAGTTGCACCGCGAGACCTCCACGATTGTGAAGCAACTGGCTGGCATGAAACTGCCGCCAACCGTCGTAACGAACCCAGAAAACGGAAACGTCCGGCAGCACCGGTCATAACCTTTCTGAGAGGCTCAGGGAAAGAATCACTGCGGTCCTCCTTGAAGGTGAGCTTGGGATCAATTCGAATAGAAAACCGACGTGGTCATACCTTCCGGCGTCACGCCGGCAGGTATAAGTGCAACTTCGATGGCGTTTGCTCATTTGAGAACAGGGTCCGTCAGGAGATGCACGAAGCGGAGTCACGACGTCGAGGCGTTGTCCCGGTTTCATCGTCATCGACCATCACCGACAGCTACAACTCGCCTTGGCCCATATAGGCTTTGCTGGTGCCATCAGTTAGACGCCAGAAAGAGCTTTCGCTCAAACCCCATATCAAACGCTTTCTATGGGTGCTATGCCTCCCTTTGCTCATTCCCCTCGGCGCGGTAACCCCCTTCGTTGAGCAGAGTCACTTGTTCGCGGACGACGGATGGTGGCAGTCGCTAACTTGGCAGCAACAAGCGGAGCTTGCGTTCCTCGGTTCCGCGGCCTGGGTCGGCGGAGCAACTGCGGTTGCCGCCATACTGTCCTTCTTTTCTACGCGCTGGCGTCAAAAGGTCTGGGTTCCTCTTGGAAAGTTTCTCCGAGCCATAGTTAGTTTGGCCGGCCTGGTGCTAATTAGCTCCGACCACCTCGACCGGCTGCTGGACCAACGGGAACGGGCCAAGGCAATGGGCCAAGACGACGCTTCCCCGCCGAAGGGAACGATCAGTGGCGTGGCCGGGCAGGTGAACTACGGGAAGATTAGTACCCATCAGAACATGTCTGATCCTTCCCTGATGGTGGTGTGGAGAAGCACCGGCCTGCCTTTGGGGAGGCTCGTCCCCGTCCGGGGAGACACGTGGGAGGTTCAATACGGTCATGTTGAAGGCAGCTATCAACCTCGATTCGTTCAAGATGAGCTGCTGGGTCGGGTCGCCGCGCCATGGGAAGGTGTTGAAAAGTTGCGACAGCGGGACCTTCAGGAGAGTCTTGACGTGCACTCCGGAACAAACCAGTACTAGGAACGTCGAATAAACAACTTGGAGACCAAAGCCGCCTGCGCCTGTTGCAGGAGAGCTGGCGGCTCGTCCCAGTACTCAATAAGACGATCCGCGGCGAAGGTCAAATACATGGAGGTCACGCGATAGCTGTCTCGGCTATCTGCATCTGGAAATAGCAGCCTTGTGCCGTCGTGTCTAAGGTAAAGCCTCCCGGTAGACCAGCCCGCATGACTGAACGCAGTTTCGCGGACGAACTCCTGGTGGGTTTCGGCGTCGATCCAAACGGCACCGAGGCGTGCTTCCACTTCGTCCATGCGCAGCGGTTCTGGAATGGCCTCGGTGAGGGCCTGGACGTTGGCGTTGAACCGTTCGTCAGTGAGCGAGGCGGCTTGGGCGATGTCCAGCTTTTCGCGGACATTTCCGGAGAGATATTCCGCCCGCGTTTGGAAAGTTTCGTCCGGGCCGGGAACTTGGTAAATGCTCTCCCCCAGGGCCGCACGCGTTTCTTCAGGGCTGATGCCCAACAGTGACGCGGCGTAGTCCAGGTCAACTTCACCGACGGTATCGAGGGTGACGGTGAGGGCTTCCTCGGCGGTGTCGACGCCGAGTACGGGGCGGCGGGGCTGGACCTGGCGGCTGGCCAGCAGCGCATCCGGTGTGGCGGTCTGCGTGGCTTCGTCAAAGTTCTCGAATGCCTTGACCAAGGGCCCGAACGGGTCACGGCCAAGGATGGAGACCGCCCGAGGTGTGGTGCGGGCCTGGATGGGTTCCTGAGTCTCTTCATCCACCCGTCCGGTGTTGCGGAGCGTGAAGCGATTGATCGGGCCGTAGGTGTCCACGTACTGGCTGTAAGCGGCTTTCAGTTCGTCGCGCAGCGTGTCGATGTAGGCGGTGTCGTCGCGGCTGTCGGCTTCTGCGGTGAGGAGCTTCCGGCCGGCATCCCTGAGTCCCAGAAGGGTGCGGAGTTCGGCGGCTTGGGTTTTGGGAACGGCGAGTTCGGTGTGGGAGCCGTTTTCGACAACGGTGAAGCCGTTGTCGGTGGCGCTGATGTGGCCTTCCCATTCCGTGGCTGCTGCCGGGACGTAGGCTGCGCGTTGGCGTTCCTGCTCTTCGGTGCGTTCGGTGATGAACAGTCCTGCGGACTTGGCCTCGGCCACGACGTCGGCCAGCGCTGCTTCCAGGCGGTCCGGGACGGCAGAGAGATCGTCAGTGGTCAGTTGCAGGGTTTCGGCCCCGTACATGCCGTGGGCCACGTGCAGCTCCCCCAGCAGACGCTCGGGATACTCATCGAAGTACGAGTCCAGGCGGGTGATGGTCCCGTCAATCCTGCGTGCGCTGACGGTTTCCCAGAGTGTGGAGGCCGGTTCCTGTCCGGGTTCCCTGCGGCGGAAGATCAGCAGGTCGGTCATGGCGTCCGTGCCGGCTGCTTTGCGGTGCGATCCGGTGGGCAGGCGGACCGCCCCCACGAGGTCGGCCAGTTGGTTCATTTCCCTGCGTGCTGCCGGGTTCGTAGCGTCCAGGGTGAAGCTTGATGTCAGCACGGCCACCATGCCGCCCGGGCGGGTCAGTTCCAGGGACCTGAGGATGAAGTGGTTGTGGATCGAGTGACCGCCGGCGTTGTGGCGGGGATCGTGCAAGGTGACGTTGGCGAAGGGCACGTTGCCAATGGCGAGGTCGAAATGGCCTGTGGGCAGTTTGGTGTCCGCGAAGGACCCTGCCCGGACAGTGGCCTCTGGGTAGAGGGCTTGGGAGATGGCTGCGGTGGTCGGGTCCAGCTCGACGCCGGTCATTTCGGCGTTCTCGGGGGCGGGATCCCGGTTCCAGGACGGTGCCGCCATCGAAGCCGAGTTCCTGCACGGCCTCCCACATGGCCTTCACGTAGGCGGCGTCGGTGTAGTGGGCGTTGATCGTGGTGCGGCGCGCTGCGTCGTACTGGGCCTCGGTCAGGAAGCTGCGCAAGTGTTCGCGGTCCCCTGCGTATTCCTCGCGGGTGTCATCAAAGATTTGGAAGACGCCCTGCGCTCCCCAACTCCCCCACCGTGCCAGCGCCGTCTTTTCAGTCTCTGTGGCTGGCCGGTTCTCGGCCTGCAGCGTTTGAAGCACCTCGAGGGCTTCAAGGTTCGCCCTGATGCGACTCCGCGCACCGGACGGCGCCAGGTCATCCTGGGAGACGGGCCTGAAGCTGGTCCGTGTCCTGCTTAGAGCTGTCGGCGCAGTTCCTCCGCTTCGGCTTTCCAGTCCAGGTATTCCTTGATGCTGGGGTTCTCGTACTCGTCCTCCTCGTCCTCCGTCTCCGGGGGCGACAGCAGTTCGTACCGGACGATCTCCTCGGCTTGGTTCCGGGCCGCGTTCAACCGGCCCAACTTCTCCAGAAACCCCTCCCCTTTCGGGTCCGGGCCCGCGATCTTGATCTGCAGCTCGTCCACTTGTTCCTGAGCCTGCTCCCCCAGATCCGTGAAGAACTCGTCCGGGTTCTGAATCTGGCTGTAGCGAGTTGGGCTCGCTGTCTTCCAGCCTTCCTGTGCCTGCCTGCCGTACTTGTTCATCACGGTGCTCCTCCGGTGCCGCCCACAGAGCCTCAAAGCTCAGCTGGCCATCAATCTGCTTTTTGCGTCCCGCCATGGACTACTCCCCCTGGTGCCTCTTCTGCATCGAAGCTCACGCTAGCGGGGATTCCCATACATTGCCTGTCACAGGGAACCTTTGCTCGGTTGCGCTCAGATTGCCAGCGGAAGACTTCAACTCAGCCCTAGCAAGAATAATTATGTCCAGATAGATTTATTAGCGACGAAGCCTCTCTCGCAAGGCTTCGTCAAGCAGATCCGTAATAGTGATTCCGTACTTCGTCGAATAGGCGTCCAATTCGTCTCGAAGACTAATCTCTATCTTCGATGAGAAGGGTTCCATCCGGCGCTTACCTCTCGGCCGTCCAGGGCCAGGACGCCTTGGTTCGAGATCAGTGTGGGCCGACTCCGTCTGGATGTTTCCTTGCCCAACGGTGGCCTGAGAGGCCTCCCCCTGTTCCACTGTTACGGTTCGTTTCTCCGCAGAAGTCAGGACATCCACAACGTCGGCGACTGGTGCTTTGCGAATCGACGATTTGCGCTCCAAGGCCATGATTAGTTCACCCCATCCAGGTAGCGCGCATGCGCAACAAATTTTTCAGTCATGATCGCGGCGCCCCGGCCGGCGAGCTTCGTGAGCGGCGAGCGTGTACTGACGGAGTCCTGCATCGCCGTTCGGAGAGGAAGATGTGGCTCTCTTACGTCGGTGCCGTAGGTGCTCTCTAGCTCTCCGATTTGGAAGGAGTGTTCGGACGTGAGGGGTGAACTCGTCTTATTGATGATGATGCCCAGGAATTCCAGCTGGGGATTCAAGTGCGGAAGCGACCTGACCTTCTTCACCGTGTCGAGGAACTCCGTCACGCCCTTCACAGAGAAGGCCGCTGGTTCAGTGACGGCAAGTACACGGTCAGCCCAAATGAGTCCATTCAACGTCAGTCGCCCAAGGGCTGGTGGAAGATCTATGAGGATGTGGTCGTATTGTTGAAGCTCGTCAGCTCCGTACGCTGCAGTCTTGAGTCGCATCTCGGGCGTTAGCAGAGCTTCCGACTCAAGTCTCGCCAGGGACTCAGAACTCGGGATCAGATCAATGCCCGGCCATGTGCTTTGAGTGATGGCCTGCCCGAGGGTCCCAGCCTCTCCCCCGTACAGCACATCGAAGACGTCAAACTCCCCAGCCCCTTCAAGGGCTTCCGTTACATTGGATTGAGGATCGAGATCGATGACCAGCACGCGCTTTCCAATTAGACGCAGGCCGGTAGCCAAGCCGAGTGTCACTGACGTCTTGCCCACACCGCCCTTGCGGTTACCTATAGCCGTAACTTTCATACCGGTCCTCCGAGACGCGCCGGGTATTGACGGAGATCCATCAATACATCAGTCATTCAATCCAGCCATCAATCTATCAAGCAATCAATACATCCCGCAATCCATCAATACATCCAACAATCTTTCTGTCATGAAATAATTATTTAATGCTTGCCATGGGTTTGCCCAGCGGCCCAAGACCCGAGGGGGGTCGTGAGGCTGGAGAGAGTCTGCACCAAACTCCCGGGCGAGTGAGCAGTTCAACCCCATCAAGACAGAAAGCCCCCGGATCTGGACCCCATGCCGGACTCCTGCGGGCTCAGAACAGGGGGAGTTAATGACGATTGATGACAGAGAATCAATATGTATCAATCTATCTTTCTGTCATGACATAATTATTTAATTTTAGCGCGAAAACTACTTGTGGGTTCCTAGGTGGCATCTCAAGGTCACGAGGCCTCAGTCCCCCAGTTCCTGAGCGAGCAAACAGCAGCACGACATAATCCAGCACAAGCCAACTAGCGCCTGCAACCAGTAGAGTGGGGGATCGTCAACAAAACCTGACAGATAGGACGCCGCATGGAATGGGATCTAGGAGACGGATTCCACTGCGGACGACTTGGGGTCCTTCTGAATGATGGTCGGCTGGGATCCAGCCACCAACATGACGGGACGATCAGCGTCCAAGGAATCACTGGACAACACAAACGAGACCCGCAAAGGCCAGGCTATGAGCTGGTGATGGAAAGTGCAGCTGCAGGTTGGCAAGGTAGCTGCGAATGCGGCTGGACTGGTAGACAGTGGCAGCGCGTCCTTGGGGCAGGCAATACCGACATGGCGAGATACCGAGCAAAAGCACTGATTGGATCACCAGCTATACCGCCCTTGTCGGTAGAAGAATCGATCTTGAGCGAATGGCAGAAACATGTACAGGCTTGGGCACTGCAAATGGCGGCTCGCAGTTATGACCGGGCAGCTGCCCGTCTGGACGAGGCTGTCAACGCTGGACGAGACTCTGGTCTGACATGGGCCGATATAGGCGCAGAAACCGGAATGTCACGCCAAGCAGCGCATCAACGATGGAATCGATCTAGCTAATTCTCCTCAGATGGAGCTACACGACCCTTACAAACCAATGGCGTTCTGCTTGCGCTTGCTAACGATCTCGTAGTCTGAGGCCTGTGATCGTCCCGCTCCGGGTCACATCGCTGTGGTGAACGCCATATCAGCGAGGGTCCATTCGTCAGGTGGTCCTTCATAGGCTTCCCAGGGGTAATCTTCAGTGGGGGAGAGAAGTTCCGCTACCGTATTCACATTTCTCGAAAGCCACTCCCGCCATATGACCCGCTCGATGCGGTACCTCTGTAGCTGGCCGGCCACAGACTCGAGCACTCCAAAGTATTCAGCAAGTTCGTGGAGGGACGTCGAAGCGATGACTGTCCAGGATCTTCCACCATTCCTTGACACCATGTTCCAGGCGGCCAGGGTCTCAAGACTTTCGCTCACGGCGGTCCTGGACAGCTTTGTCTGACCCACCAACTCCGTGGTGGTCAAACCGGGGGAGCGTTCCAGTGCTTCATAAACAAACGCTGCAGGCAGGCCCAGTTCCCTGAAGACGGGTCTGAGCGCATGGATCTTTCCCTTTCGCCAGGGCAGGTCTTCGGCGCCTGGCCGAAGACCTTCAGGAATCGTCAACATGTATAGATCGCCCTTTGTCCCTCGCCCTCGCTCAACCAAGGTCACCAGAGGATCCTTTTCAGAGCGCAACGCTCTCAGGTGGGAGCCTACGGTTGTGTGGTCCAGACCTGTCGCGACAGCGATTGACCGATCACCGAACTCAACGAAGCGAGAAGCCGTCATGTGAGCGGCTGCTCCCAGAGCTCTTAGAACCACGCGCCGGGCCAAGCCGGTGCGCGAGCTAGCGTAAGCAGGCTCTCTTAGTCGAAGTGCGTTTTCCCAAGTCCGCAGGTAGCGGTGCTCGCTGGTGGCATCTGGGGTTGGTGCGGTTCCTAGTGGGGGCTGTGTATTTGGCTGGCTTGTGGGGGATCTACGTGCATTGTTATTCCTTGTCTCGTTAATCTGGTTTTTTTGTAGGTAAGTGATCGCGTTTTTCCAGTCTCGCTTCAGGGAGGGAAGCCTGTGGCTGGATCGGTAGCGGGCATAGAAGGATGCGAGTCCGGGCCAAACGCCCTGGAGGACTCGCCGTTCTACATCGATGAGTTTCATGCCTGCTGCGGCCGCCGCAGTCAGGACTGCCTGACGTGCTTCTGAATCTGAGGCGTACCGGTTCGCGTCGTACAGACCTGATAGCGCCATCTGCTGCATCGGCCTGGACATCCGCCCGGCCATTTGTGGTAATTCATAAGCTTCGTTGTCTGCCGACAGTGGCTGCTCGAGTCTCAGCCTTCGTACGCCGGCGATTTCGTCCTTTAGGTCTGCGCGAATTGTTGCCCATACTTGTTCCTTGTTTGGGCGTCTCGCAATGTCGTAGGCCGTGCTGAGGCTCATGGCGAGTTCCTGGTAGCCGCCACGCTTGTGCGGTGACCCTGGGGTCCTCATGCAACCGTGAAGCATGTTCTGGTGCGGGGTCTTGTCCAATGTGCGGTATCGGGTGCCTAATGCCTCGACAACATCTCGTGCTTCAGAAAAGGCAATCCGTTTTTCCAGTGGGATGTATACGTGCCGTCCGCCATTGGGCGAGCGATCTTCAATCCACCGAGCCCCACAGCTGTGCAGCCACGTTTGAAGTGATTTCACATCGGCTTCGACCCAGTCGATGCCTGCAATCGACGAGTCGAAGTCAAGGAAGATAGCCGAGCAGCTCCCGTCTTTGCCGAAGATCCGGACGGCCGCAGGAAAAGTGGGGAGGGTCTCAGTCAGAGCGCGTTCATGCTTCTGGGGATAAGTCTTTCCCCCGTCCCGGGAGAGGCGGATGCGGGGTTGACCTGCGAGAAGAGGTGTCAACGCAGCCCACGCCTGAGCGGCGTTGGAGGTCTGGGATGGCTCCTGAGACACGCCAGTAGCGTCGGCTGCTGGCAGCACGGGAGCGTGCTGTTGTACGATGATTTTGTTCCTGTTCAGGGAATGACGAAGGGCCGATCCTGCCAGATCGGTTTGTTACACAAATGAAGGCCTGTTAAGGACTTCCATACGATTTACGATCTGTCTGCCGGCAAGCTATCCGGATCGTGAATCTTCAGCTTCGAAGGCCCGCTAATGGCGGGCCTTCCTTGTATCTACGAGGCCATACGGATCGGGAGTTCATCCTGCTGAGTGAACTGACCCAGCAAAGCCAAATCTTCGCGCAAGGACCGGTCGACTGCAGAGGCAACATAGTCGGTGACAGTCATGCCTTTAGCGGCGGCGATCATGTGAACGTCCTCCGCAGTCTTGGCCGGTGTGCGGAAGCCAATGTATTTGCGGAGGCCCTTGCTGGGCCGACCGCCTCCACGATTGATTACTGCGCTCATTGTCAGGTCCTTTGAATCTCGCACAACCAGGGGTTGTAGCTGGTTCATCGTTGGTGCCACGTGCAGTCGATTGAATTTCTGTTTACAGCTATCGACTGAATCGAACCTAGCACCGCGCCGAGTCTGATCGGGGGATTTGTTTACAGAAAACGGCCCTGCGTGTCGCCGCCCACTGCTTATGAAGCTGATTGGCCGGCTTCAGCCTTGCTGCGCGTGAAGGTGCGGTCCGTCTATTCACGCACATAGGCTCGGCGGCCGTCTCTTGAATTCAAGCACGCCATCCTTTCGTTCCAACGACAAGCGTCCGCCGAAACCCGGTTTTCAGTGAACCTGTAGGTTCCCGTACGGGTTCCGGCGGCATCAACTTGAATCCCCCAAGAAATCAAGTATGAGACAGCCTACAGACATGCTTCGCACATGCACAACTCAGTTATTACTCGTGGCCTATACGCTATGAATGACATCAGGTAAAGTTTTGTGTCGGCTGTCCGCCTGCTCTACAGCGGTCGCATCACAAGCAGCTGACCTTTGGCTGAAGGAGCTTAGAGATGGCAAATGGGGGTCGTAGCGTGTTCCTTACGCAACAGCAGAAGAAGGAGCGCCTGGCAGATCGCATGGGCATCCTGGTGGATATCTGGGAGTCCGACAACAACGCGGCGCTTACGTACAATCACGTGGAGGAAGCACTTTCTGCCAACGGGATCCATCTGTCGCGGACACGGTGGTCATATTTGATCAATGGCAGTGGCAGCCTGGTGACCGATCAGGAACTTCTGAAGGGAATCGCAGAGTTCGTTTTTGCCGTTCCGGCCAGCTACCTCGTTGATCTCAACAGTGAGACTCCTCCCGAGGTGGAAGCGCGGATGGAGTTCCTTGTGCAGATGCGCAAGCTCAAGGTGAAGAACTTCGCCGCGAGAAACTTGGGCGCGACGTCGCCGGAAACCCTGCGGATGATCACCAGGATTATCGACTCGTCGATGAACGGTGAGGATGAATGACTCTCCCACCTGTACAGGACAAGGTTCGGGAGCTGTGCGGTGACGGCACGACGTCGATGAAGGAAGTCGTCGAACGCCTGACCATGATTTGCGAGAAGCCGATCAATCTGATCGAGTACAACGAGTCCTGGGGTTCCCTGACGGCATTCAAGGCCGAATTTGAAGATCGCATCAACGTCTATTTCCCCCCGCAGAAGTCCCAGCAGTACAAGCTCCACTGCATCTATCACGAGCTCGGGCACATCTACCTGGAGAGCCTTCCGGTAGCCCTTGCCCTGCCGGATCTCTCTGGAGAGATGCTGAGGGAAACCGCGGACGCCATTAGCATCACCTGCCGGTCGGTTCCGAATCACCCCGTCGAGCGGTGGGTGGAGGATTTCGCGTTCGAGATGTCCAAGAAGACGCGTTCACGCAGCTCGTCCGATCTTGATCCCTTCCTCTGATAAACCATGAAACTGTTGCTCTTTGGGCTCCTGAGCGCCCTATGCCTCCTTCGGATCCCCTCGGTGGTCAAGGTCCCGGAATCCCGGGCCTCGTGGGTGGCGTCGATCTTCGGGCTCGCGGCACTCTACGTCTTGGGAACGGTCACACCGTTGGAGGATATTGACCGCTACCTCGGTGGCATCAATGTGACGAACCTGCTCCAGGCCGTCTTCGCGCTCCTGGCAATCTTCTTCTTCAACGACAGCGTGCGGCGCCTGGCGAACGTACCCATAGTCAGATGGACCTACTACGCGCCTCTGCTGAGCATTCCCATCATGATCGCCGGCTTCACCCTGATTCAGGACAAAGCTCCAACGGCCGCGGACTTCATCGATACCCGCATGGACCAGCTCGCTACCGCCGTGTACAGCGGCATATACATGCTCGCGCTGTTATTCACCGTCCTCAGGATCATCTACATGCTTCGGCACAAAGCCAGGGGACTCTATGCCACGTTCTCAGCGGGCCTGCTGGTGGTTGCGATCGCCGTTTCGTGCCACATCACCTATGTGGTGCTGTTCTACTTCTCGCCCTGGGACGCCCTCGCCCGGGATATCGGTGCCTGGTTTGACCGCCTTTTCTATGTAGGCCTTTCAGTGACCGCCGCGGGATGGTTGATTCTCTTCCTGTCGAAGCAGCTGCCCAGATTGCGTCTTTGGATGATCGATGCTCTGTGGCTGACCGCGTTGAGGATGCGAGTCCGTGCCGATCGGTCACGAGTCAGTCCGGCCTGGGACCTCTTCAATGAAACGCTCGAAAACGGCGTCTATAAAAGCCTGATTGTTCTGCACAACTACGAGCGGGTGAACTTGATGGACTTCCCGGACTCTGTTCAAGGCAGGATCAGCCAAATCGAAGCCAAGCTGGACGCTCGGACCTAGCTATTGGGTCGAGATCGTCTTGCTGACCCAACTGGTCAGTTCGTTGGTGAAGGTAGAAGGCGAGGCGTTCCACTCCTGGGTGTGGTGGGCCTCGGGTAGTGAGATCAAGGTGACGGTGGCCGGGTTCGCGCGTTGGAACGCGGCCGAGATCTCCCAAGGAACCTCTTGATCAGCGGTTGAGTGCAAGACCAGGGTCGGGACATCCACCCTGTTGGCTACCTCTACCCAGTCGAGGGCATCGAAATCAATCGGTTCCTCCAGCCCGAGCATTCTCGCGAACACACGGGTACCCAACAGGCGCATAACAAGGTCTGCCCCAACCGCCGGCACCCGGGCCTGCACGGCTCCTGCTGAAATGGCTTTCCGCCAGCTGGTGACGGGACCTACCAGGACCAGCCCGATGATCCTGTCCCGGTGGGCGCTTCGCTCGGCTGTGAGCAGGGCCATGGTCCCGCCCATTGACCAGCCGGAGAGGATGATGCGCTTGGCTCCGTGAGCGACGGCATAGGACACGGCGCTGTCCACGTCACGCCATTCTGTTTGCCCCAGGTGACTCGAGTCTGCCTGTTGCGGGCTGACCTCGGCGTCGCTGCGAAATGTGGGAACCAGAGATGTGAATTCTAAGGAGCTGAACGCGTGGACGTCTCGGAACATGATCGAGCGGTCCGTCCAGCTGCCATGGATATGGATCACCCATACGTCCGTATTTGTGGCTTCGAATAGCCATGCCGGCGCCGCACCGTACTCGGTGGGGATATACACCTCTTGAAAGTGTTCGCGGACAGCAGCGGGTTCGAAGAACACGTCCGGGGTCCAATCGACGATTGGGCCCAGACCGCCAGGCGTAGAGCTTGACTGGTCGAGCAGTCTTTCTACGAATTTTTGTTCCTCGTCGATCAGGGTGACCTGACCGACTCGCGTGTATTTAGCTGTCGCGGGGTCGAACACGCCGAAGTCGCCCGGCGCCTTGGTGTAGTCGTCCAAGGCAATTCGGATGCGACGTCCGCCGTCCGCCATCTCTGCCCGGCGGTAATCCTTTGGGCCTCGCTTGACGATTTTCCGGGCCATGACGACAGCGAATCCGGATAGCCCTGCAGCCGGCACAAGGAGCGCCGCACAGGTCAGGAAGCGCCGTTTCGTCAGCATCAGGTCTTCGTCCTCCAGGGCCGATCGAGGGGAAATGGAACCCAGACATCGTAACGCCCCTCTCTGGCCGATGAAGGCGTGATCATGCTCACTACAGGCGTTGCACATGTTCACTACAGGCATGTAACGTGCTTAGTGAAACAAGGAGGTATTGCTTTTTGACAAGGCTTGTTATGAATTGCGGGCCCTCATCTATCGCGATAATCGTTGACATAGGCAGGAAGCATCTTGAACTCCACAGCATCAATGTCGGCCTCGCGTACCCCCGGAGACGCCGTTGACCCGCAGGAGAGCCGGCCGTAACGGCACCGGCATCTTCGATGGATTCCGGATCGCGAAGCGCAGGCCCTATTTGCCGTCCAGGTACTCCGCGTAGTCGGCCAAAGCCTTGTCGCGAGCGGCCTTGTTCAAGGTGTAGATGACTCGCTGTCCATGCCGGTGTTCCCCGGCGTCCGAGGCGACGATCCCCTGCTCTTCCAAGTCTTGGAGGTGCCGAAAGATGGTTTGGTATGTCGCGGAAAGCTCACGCGTGATTTGCCCCGACGTCACTCCGTCCGGGTTCAGAGCAAGGTGTCGAACAATGGCGGCACGCACCTGGTTCATCCCGAAAGCCTTCATGGCCGCTTCAGCCTGAGGCTGGACGGAGGTGACGGGCTTTGCATATCGGGGCACTTGATTATTTTGCCGTATCTCATCACAACTGGATAATACACTAACATTTAATGTTAGACTTGCGAGAGAAAGTCACGCGTCTCACTGAGAACGTAAGACAAGCGATGTTGCGGGGTTCCGTGGACAATAGGGGTTAGTACATCGTATGGATTATCTAGGCGGAAGTTCTATTTCTGTCAGGCGGATCTGGTAGCTGTAGAAATGATTGCCCATTGGGGAGGGACAGTTTTGAAGAACATGCTGCCGTTTGGCACGAAGGGGCCGAGGAACGCATATTTGTGTACCAGCGTCACGGTCGGACGTGAGAGCTTCCGCTCTTGGTTGTTCGAAGCTGCTGGTGCCACCTCATGATGCAGCGTAAGTCTCTGGGCCTCGTGGCCCTCATCGCCATCCCTGGCCTGTTCTTCGGGCTGATCTTCTCCTTCATCCTGCTGCTGGCTCCGGCCAAACCTGCTGCCGCCGATTGCGGCCCGGTATCGGTCGTCATCGACGACAACACGAAGGTTGACGGGTATTCCGCGGAGCAGCTGAAGAACGCCGCTGCCGTCATGGGGGCCGGCAAGGCGTTGAACCTCTCCGTGAAGGGCCAGACCATCAGCATCATGGTGGCCCTGGGGGAGTCCGGGCTGCGTGTCCTGGACTACGGTGACGGTCCAGGCCCGGATTCCCGTGGTTTGTTCCAGCAGCGCGACAACGGCGCTTGGGGCTCCTATGCGGACCGTATGGACCCCACCATCAGCGCAACGAACTTCATCAATGCCCTACAAGCCGTTCCGGGCTGGGAGCAGTTGGAACCGACCATTGCCGGAAACAAGGTCCAGCGCAACGCAGACCCCTACCACTACCAGAAGTACTGGCCCGAAGCCGTCAAAATCGTCCAGGCACTTTCGGACGGCAAGTTCTCCGTCGAAGGCAGCGACTGCGCCAGTTCCGGGAAGTTCGGAGCCGGAGATGACTACCCGTGGAAAGACTCTCCGACCTGGTTGCAGGTAGGGGCAGGCTCAGCGGCAGCTTCACCTTTGGGCATGTTCTACCGCGAATGCGTGGACTTCGCCCTGTGGCGGGTCAACCAGCAAATGGGCTCCACCAGCGCACCCTTCAAATTCCTCAACGGCAACTTCCGCCCGGACGGGCAGGGCCTCGGCTCGGCCCTGACATGGAAGGCCGGCTGGGACGCCAAGGGCTGGCCCTCCGGTAAGACGCCCCGCGTCGGCGCAGTGGTCTGGTACGCCCCGGGCACCGGGGGATCGGACCCGACGTTCGGCCACGTGGCTGTAGTCAAGGAAGTCAAAGACGACGGGACCTACGTCGAAGAGGGCTACAACGGCAACCCGCCCCCGGATGACCACAACTACTACACCCGGACCGTCAAAAGCAGTGTCCCTTCCGCGTTCCTGTATCTGCCCGACCAAGAGGAGAAGAAGTGAAAAAGCCCCTGGCCCTCATTGCAGCAGCACTGCTGTGCGCCGGATGCGCACCGGCCTCGAACACCACACCGGCCCCAGCGGAGACAACGGCCTCCCCCTCTGCCCCGGTCTCCCTGAGCGTCGACAGCGGCCCGCAGGCACCGGGTGGGACCGTCCCTGCCAGTATTGGCATCGCCTGGGATCAGGCCAGCAAGGATCAGGCCGTGGAAGTCGCGCAGAAGGCCATGGCCGACTTCGCCCGTCCCAAGGTCGAGGAACAGCAGTGGGCCAATGATCTTGCCCGCTGGCTCACCCCGCAGGCCACCGCCGACTACTCGGCAGTGGACCCGGCCAACATCCCAGCGAGCCGCGTCACCGGCCCGGCCAAGCTGACCGTCGATGAATCCAACGGCTACGGCGTCACAGCAGCTGTCCCGACCAACGCCGGGACTTACACGCTGCAGCTGCTCCGCACGGGCAAGGACGCTCCGTGGAAGGTCAACCGACTGACACCACCAACGTCCTAAGCGCCGCACCTCCACCTCTTACACGTAAAGGAAGAAAGTTCATGGGTACTACACCAACCGAGGTCTTGGCCTTCCCAAGCATCAAGGCCATTGTCCGCGACAACGGAACCGCTGAGGTCGTCGTTGCCGGCAACTCCCGCGTCGTCCCCGACGGGGAATCCCTGCAGGACCTCCGCAACAACGCCCTCGCACTCGTCGTGGGCGAAGCGCAGACGCTGAAGCGCCCGGTACGGGTCCAGATCGAGGATCCCGAAGGGCACGGCGAGCTGATCGTGCACCCGGACAACAAGATCGAATCCGTCTCCTACGAACCCCGCCCGGCACGTCGCCGTGCACAGGCTCCGGCGACCACGCCCGAGACCGAAGCACCGGCCGTCATTGAGACAGTCCCGATGGCCGCTCCTGAACCGGTAGACGTTCCCGCGCAGCCTGCCCCGGTCGAAGAGACTGCTGCAGCAGTGGAACGCCAGCCATGGCCGCCCGCCCCCGTTGATCCCGACACGGCGGCGGACGCTACCTCCACTCCTGCGTCTGAGGACACCAGCCCGAACGGGCAGCGGATCGCCGATGCAGAAGTGCCGCAGGCAGCTGCGGCCGTGTCGGAGGCACCCTTGACCCGGCGCAGCTTGAAGGAAACCTCCTTCCTGGTCAGCGCACCAGTGCTGGAACCGGCCACACAGGGCTGGCGTGGAACACTCACTCGGATGGGGCTCCGGATGGACCCTTCTGCCGAAGAACTCTCAGAGCGTGAAGATATCCGCACGGTAAGCCAGCACTGGCCCGGTCCGCGCAAGATCGCTGTCGTCAACCGCAAGGGCGGCGCTAACAAGACCCCCACCGTCGTAAACCTCTGCGCCGTCTTCGCCCGCTACGGAGGCGGCCCGGTGCTGGCGTGGGACAACAACGAGTCCCAGGGCACTCTGGGTTGGCGCACCGAACAGGGACCGCACAACGCTAGCGTTCTGGACTTGGTGGACTCTTCGACCAGACTCTTGTCCCCGGAAGCAAACAGCGCCGATCTGGCGCACTTCGTGCACCACCAAACGGCAGACAAGTTCGACGTGCTGCGCTCGGATGAGAACGAGGAAGGCGACCACGAGGTCACCGCCGAGGAAGTGGATATCGTCCACCGCGTCGCCACGAAGTACTACCGGATGATCGTCATGGACTCCGGCAACACAGCCCGGTCAGCCAACTGGCGGCGCATGATCCACCACACGGACCAGCTGGTCGTCCCGGTAACTGCCATGGAAGACCGGGCCGAAGCCGCCCGGTTGACCCTGCAGACGCTGGAATCCCGTGGTGGTCACGACGCTGATCTGGCACGCAACGCCGTCGTCATCGTCTCCGAATCCACAGATGCTCGGAGGGGCATGACCGGCGACGCCCTCAAGCGGGCAAAGGCCGAAGCCCAACGGATCGCTGACGGGTTCGCCCCATTGGTGCGCGCCGTCGTCCGCATCCCCTACGATCCCGCTCTGGTCAACGGTCCCATCCGCTACGAAGCTCTCCAGCCCGCCACCCAGCGGGCATGGCTGGCCGCAGCGGCCGCCGTCGCCAAAGGCTTCTAACCCATCCACACGGAACTGAAGAAAGGAGGAACCATGCAACTGTCACTAAACCCCTGGATCACCAGCCCGGACGAGGGCATCGAAGAAGAAACACCTGACGTGCACGTCCCGCCGGCTGCCGTGATCAGCACACCGCTCAAGGGCATGGTCGAACCCGACACCGCAGATCGTCTGGCCAACCGCACCATGTCCGGCACCGCAGCGCTGTGGGTTGTCGGCAGCCACGGCGGGGCCGGTGAGAGCCGCACCGCTGACCTGCTCAACGGGGCACGCCCCACCGGGCACTGCTGGCCTGTCTTGCAGGACGGCAGCAAGCCCCGCGTGCTGCTGGTCTGCCGGGCCGACATGCGCGGACTCACCACAGCCCAGAGCGCCCTGACCCAATGGGCATCAGGCGCCGCACCCGCTGTGGAGATGCTCGGCCTCGCCGTCCTCGCGGACGCACCGGGCAAGACTCCCAAAGCGCTCCGGGACTTCACAGCCATCGTCGGCGGGGGAGCGCCCCGCCTCTGGACCCTTCCCTGGGTCGAGGCATGGCGGCACGGAGACTCGACCACCACACCACCAGCCCGCGAATACCAGCGCTTAATCACCGACGTAACCGCCCTGGTTACCGAAACCAGCCCAAGCACCAACCACTGAAAGGTCCCACCTTGAACACGATCACCGCCATCACCACCAGCACCATCCCCAACCCGACCCCCGTCGTCCCCGCCGAAGCCGGCGGCCTGCTCACCGTCCTGAACTGGGCCACCGGGATCGGCCTCGTGCTGGGTGTCCTCGGCGTCATCATCGTCGGCATCACCATGGTCATCCAGCTCCAGCGCGGCGAAGGCGGCCAATCCATGGCCAAGCTCGGCTGGGTCCTGCTCGGCTGCATCGTCATCACCGGCGCCGCAGGCATCGTCCGCGCCTTCGTCTAATCCAGCACCAACAACGGGAGGTTCACCCTTGAGCCAGTCAACAGAGAGCACCACCGAAAGCAATCCGTTCACCAAACCCGGTTTCATCATTGCTGCCGCGCTGGTGGTCGCGCTGATCGCAGCAGCAGTCGTAATTTTCCTGATCCCCAAAGGACAAGGAAACGCCCAACCAACCCCAACAGAATCCGTCAGTGCCGCCACGGCTAGCCCCAGCGTATCCGCCGCCTCTGGCAAGAGCGTCTGCGGGCTGCCTGCCGGTAAGGACACGGCACTTGGTAGCGCACCGAAGTCCAAATGGGAATTGGTGGGAACCATGGCCGTCCCGACCGATCCGTCAACGGCTGGGCCCGGCACGGTGAGCAAGGAGGGCCTGCGGTCGTGCTTTGCGCAGTCGCCTACGGGAGCCCTCTACGCTACGGCGAACATCTGGGCTGCTTCATTCAACGGCTCCGCGAAACAGGTCTACCTGGATCTCGCTGCCGACAGCCCTACTCGGGACAAAGCAGTACAGGCAATCAAGGACGGTAAGGACGTCGGCGGGGGAAGCTCACCGAAGGTCCAGATCGCCGGTTTCATCATCCACTCCTACACTTCCACAGCAGCAGTTGTGGAGCTGGCGTTGAAGAGCCCAGATGGCGGATACGGCGCTCTCTCGACCTCCCTTCTATGGGAGGACGGCGACTGGAAACTGGACATGCCTGCTGCTGGCGGAGGAACAGTTCGGCCGATCAGCGACCTAAGTTCGTTCATACCTTGGGCCGGGGTCTGACATGGCATGCGAAGTTTGGGACTTGGCGTGCATCGCCAAGGAAGGTGCAGGTGAGGTCGCGGCGGGGATTGCAAACGACGCCATAGGCGATGTTGCGAAGGCCATTATGGAGGGCATGAGCCAGATGGTGACGGCACTGTCTACCTTCTGGGTCGCGATGCCGACGGTGAACCTCGCAAGCGCGGACGGTACAAGCGCAAGCCCCGTTGTTTCTGCGGTCAATAGTGAGTTGATGCCGTGGACGCTGGCACTGGCGGTCCTTGCCGTCATCCTTGGTGGCATTCGGTTGATTTGGGAGCAGCGCGGTGCACCGCTAAAAGACCTGCTGCGGTCTCTCATGACCCTGACTTTGGTTTCAGGGCTGGGTCTGGGAGTGATTTCGATCCTGGTGATCGCGGCCGACGCCTTTTCCACGGAAATCATCAAGCGTTCAACGGACGGCAAAGGCTTCGCTGAATCAATGAAGGTATTGATCATGACGGATCAAACGGACGTTGGGGTCTTCATTCTGATTGTCCTGGGTTTGGTCGGACTCATCGCCTCCCTTGTTCAGATTGTGCTGATGGTCGTTCGCAGCGGCATGTTGGTGATCCTGGCAGGCATTCTGCCCACCACCGCCGCGTTCACGAATACCGAGATGGGTCGGCAGTGGTTCCAGAAAGCAGTGGGCTGGACCATCGCTTTCATCCTTTACAAGCCAGCAGCAGCCATCGTGTACTCGGTGGCGTTCCTCCTGATGGGCCAGAGCACCGGTCAGGATGCCCTGATCGGGTCCATTACAGGCTTCACTTTGATGCTGGTTGCTTTGTTCGCGTTGCCCGCTTTGATGCGGTTTGTAACGCCGATGGTCGCGGCGGTTGCCTCCGGCAGCGGCGCAGGGGCAGGAGCTGTCGTTGGGGCTGTCGCCACAGGTGCCGTTTCGCTCGGCCGTGGCGGGAGCGGCAGGGGCAACGCCTCACCGACCCCCTCATCCTCAACAAACACCCAGAGCACTCAGAGCGCCCAGGCAGGCAACTCGCCAAAGGGCAGCGACGGAACGTCCGGCCCGCGCGGTGGGGGTGCACAGACTATCCCGGACGCCACGGGTCCGGGTGGAGCCGCTGGCACGGCTGCAGCTGCCAAAGCAGGGATGGCAGGCACCGGCGGCTCTGCCGGAGCGACAGCTGGTGCCGGTGCAGGGACAGCAGCAGCCAGTGGGAGAGCAGCAGCTGGTCCCGTGGGTGTGGCTGTAGCTACAGGAGCAAGGGTGGCTTCCAAGACGTCGCAGGCAATTGAAAGGACCGCGCAGGATTCAACCGGGGAGGGCCCCAGTGGCAGCAATTAGCACCGAATACAAAGAACCGTCCTACGGCAACTGGCGCGTACCGCGCTCAGCAGGGCTGGCCAACCTCGGCGCGATCGGCACCGCGATCGTCTTTGCCGGGCTGTTGCTGGGCATTGTGAGCTTCGCCATTTGGGGCCTGTTCGCCGGCCTGGGCGTTCTTGCCTTTGCCGGTGTCAGCGCCTTGCTGCTGACAGTCAAGGACAAGCATGGCCAGTCCGTTGTTGACCGCTTCGGCACCCGGATGGCCTTCAAGGTCTCCAAGTCCTCCGGGACGAACCTTTACCGGTCCGGACCGCTCGGGGTGACCGAGTGGGGTATGTACCAGCTTCCCGGGTTGGCCGCGAAGTCGACCCTGTACGAATTCACCGATTCCTATAAGCGCCCCTTCGCCTTGCTGCACGTGCCCACTACAAGCCACTTCACGGTGATCTTCTCGACCGAACCCGACGGGGCATCATTGGTGGACCCGGAGCAGGTCGATGCGTGGGTCGCTAACTGGGGCGGCTGGCTCGCCGGGCTGGCCGATGAGGCCGGGCTGGACGCCGCAGCCGTGACGGTAGAGACCGCCCCCGATTCGGGGTACCGGCTGCGGAACGAAGTGTTGATGAACATCGACCCGGACGCACCCGAGTTTGCCCGGGAAATGCTCAACGAGGTCGTGGACACCTACCCGGAAGGATCGGCCACGGTCCGCGCCTGGGTGTCGTTGACGTTCAACTCCGCGATCCGTACAGGGGCGAAGAAGCGGACGCCGGAAGATGTTGCCCGCGACCTGGCATCCCGTATCCCGGGCCTGTCGGCACGGTTGCAGTCCACCGGTGCCGGGATCGCCCGGCCCATGTCCGCACAGGAGCTGTGCGAGGTCGTGCGGATTGCCTACGATCCTCCGGCAGCGCTGATCATTGATGAAGCCCATGCGGCCGGGTCTCCGGTGTCGTTGAGCTGGGGCGAGGTTGGCCCCACAGCGACGCAGGCAAGCTGGGATGACTACCGGCACGATTCCGCGTTCTCCGCGTCCTGGACCATGACCGGTGCACCGCGTGGATCTGTGAACTCCTCTGTCCTGTCCCGGTTGCTGGCCCCGCATGGGGACATTGACCGCAAGCGCGTCTCGCTGCTGTACCGTCCGATGGATTCGGCCCGGGCTGCTGCGGTGGTGGAGCGGGACCAGAACAACGCCAACGTCCGCATTACCTCCGGAACCCGCCCTTCCGCGCGTGCCCTGGTTGACGCACGTTCAGCGGCTCAGACCGCCGAGGAAGAAGCCCAAGGCGCCGGGCTGGTGAACTTCGGCATGGTCGTCACGGCCACCGTGACCGACCGGGAACGCCTCGCGGACGCTGTAGCGGCCGTGGAGCAGACCTCCGGCACCGCCCGGGTATTGCTGCGCCGGGCCTACGGCTCGCAGGACACCGCGTTCGCCGCGTCCCTGCCCCTGGGTCTGGTGCTGCCCAAGCACAGCATGGTCCCGTCCGAGATTAAGGATGCTCTGTAATGGCCTTCCCGAGACTCTTCGCCCGTTCCTCGAAGCACAGCACTTCCCCTGCGAAGGCTGCGCCGAAGAAGGCTGAGAAGCAGCCGCGTGAGGCCGGGCCTGGTGCCCGTGGCTGGCCCGGTCGCGGCGGGGGCGTGGCCCAGCTCGTCCCGTCCGTGAAGGAGTACCGGGGCACGACGGTTCAGGTCTGTGGCCTGTGGCCGTTTTCTTCCGGTGCGTCCTCGCCCATGATCGGCGTCCCGCTGGGACGCCACGAGGAAACCCAAGCCACGGTCTGCTGCGACCCGATCAGCTGGTTCCAGCGCGCGCGGCTGATTTCGAACCCCTCTGCGTTCATCCTGGGCAAGCCCGGGCTGGGAAAGTCCACGGTCGTGCGGCGGATGTTCATCGGGCTCTCCGCACAAGGGGTTCATCCTCTGATCCTGGGTGACCTCAAGGGCGAGCATGTCAAAGCCGTCAGGGCACTCGGCGGGCAGGTCATCCGGCTCGGTCGCAGTGTCGGGTACCTGAACATCCTCGACCCGGGCCAGGCTGTTGAAGCGGCCCAGCTCCTTGAAGACAACGGCCACCCTGAGGACGCAGCACGCGTCCGCGCCGACGCGCACGGCCGCCGCCTGACCATGGTGGTTTCGCTGATCACGATCAGCCGGAACAACCCGCCCACAGATCAGGAACAAACGATCCTGGACCGGGCGCTGCGGGTCCTCGATGACCGTTTTGAGGGCGTCCCGGTGTTGAAGGATCTTCTGGATGTCATCGTTTCCGCGCCTGACGAGCTGCGACAGGTCGCGCTGGACCGTGGCGACATGAACATCTACCTGCAGGAAACACGGGCGCTGGAGGCAACCCTGCTGGGTCTGACCGGTGGCGGGAAGCTGGGGGAAATCTTCTCCCGCCAGACCAGCCAGCCCATGGTCCGTGACCGGGCCGTGGTCTTCGATGTCTCCAGCATTGACGAGACCGAAACGGACCTGCAGGCAGCCATCTTGCTCGCGTGCTGGTCCTACGGATTCGGCACCGTCAACGTCGCCAACGCCCTCGCGGACGCCGGTCTGGAACCGCGCCGGAATTACTTCGTGGTCCTGGACGAGCTGTGGCGGGCGCTGCGTGCCGGTAAGGGAATGGTGGACCGTGTGGACGCCCTGACCAGGTTGAACCGCTCCGTGGGTGTCGGGCAGATCATGATTTCCCACACGATGTCTGACTTGCTGGCCCTGCCGGCGGAAGAAGACCGGATGAAGGCCCGCGGATTCGTGGAACGCTCCGGCATGGTGATCTGCGGCGGCCTCCCGGCGTCTGAGATGCCGCTGCTGACGTCCGCTATTCCGCTGTCCCGGCAGGAGCAGCAGAAACTCATTGGCTGGCAGGACCCTCCCGCGTGGGACTCACGCGGCGTCGACGTCGAACCTCCGGGCCGGGGAAAGTTCCTCATCAAGGTCGGCGGCCGTCCCGGAATCCCCGTCCAGGTCGGACTTACCTCCTTGGAGAAGGGCCCTGAAGGCGTCAACGACACCGACGGCAAATGGCACTCCACTCCTGAAACCCTGCTGGAAACGGCAGCACCAAGCCTGCCGATTGAAGGAGGCACCCTGTGAGCGCACCAAACCGTAAGGGAATGGGCCTGGGAGATGCCCTGCTGGTCTGGCTGGCCATCGGGTTCATCGTCATATTCGGCGGCGGCACCTATGGTGCCTTGCATATCGGGTCGTGGATGGCAGGCATCGCCGCCCCGCCAGCCCATCCCATCGATCTGATCGCCGGATTGGCCAAGGGCCGCATGCCGTGGCCCACCGAAGCTACGGTTGTCGCCTGCCTGATGGCTGGCGTGGTGTTGGCCCTGACCATTGTTGTCCTGGTGGCCTGGCGGAAGGGTGCGTCCAAGCGTGCCCGGGTCGATAAGGCCGCACGGTACCTTGGGCGTGGTAAGTCGCTGGCCGCGTTCTCGGAAAAGGGAGCGAAAGCGACCGCCGAGCGTTTGGGCGTGACAGACGCTCCCGGCATCGTCGTGGGCAAGGTCGTCTCCACGGGACAGAAGTTCATTCAGTCCTGGGAGGACCTGTCCCTCGATGTCTGGGGTCCCCGTACCGGTAAGTCGACCTCCCGGGTTATGCCGGCCATCCTGGACGCCCCCGGTGCCGTTGTCTCGACCTCGAACAAGCGCGACGTCGTGGACGGTACCCGCGGTGTCCGGGAGACCACGGCTCCGGTCTGGGTGTTCGATCCGCAGAAGATCGCCCAGGAAGAACCGGACTGGTGGTGGAACCCGCTCTCCTACGTCACCGACGAAGAGAAGGCCTCCAAACTCACCCAACACTTCTCCGTCGGCTCCCGCGTCCCCGGGTCCAAGCCCGACGCGTACTTCGATCCCAAGGCCGAGGACATTCTGTCCTCATATTTCCTCGCGGCCGCGCTCGGGGATCTGCCCATCACGCAGGTCTACATTTGGGTCACCGAACAGGTAAACCGGGAACCCATCAATATTCTTCGCGAACATGATTACGAGTTGCAGTACAAGGGTCTTGAATCCACACTGGAGCTGGCTGATAAGCAGCGTGACGGTATCTTCGGCACGGCCGAGAAGATGATCCAATGCCTCAAGAGCCGGAATACCCTGCGGTGGGTCGCCCCGACCGGTGGTGCCACAGTCGCTACCGACACCCGCCGACAGTTCAACCCGCACGCGTTCGCGGCGTCGCAGGAGACGATCTACATTCTCTCCAAGGAAGGTGCCGGCTCCGCCGCCCCGCTCACCACTGCATTGACGGTGGCAATCGCTGAGGCCATGGAGGAGCGCGCCGAGCGCAGCGGAGGCCGCCTTCCCATGCCCGCGCTGTTCGCTCTCGATGAGCTGGCCAACGTCGTCCGCTGGGCTGCCCTGCCGGACCAATTCAGCCACTACGGCTCCAAGGGCTTGATCGTCATGGGGATCCTGCAGTCCTGGTCCCAGGGCGTGGAACTGTGGGGCGAGGCGAACATGCGGAAGATCTGGTCTGCAGCGAATGTGAAGGTCTACGGCGGCGGCGTGGCAGAAGAAGGCTTCCTCCGGGCGCTCTCGGACCTGATCGGAGACTACAGCTACATCAACGTCTCCACTTCCTCTGGCAAGTCCGGTTCCAGCCGCTCCCGACAGGAGGGCAAGGAGCGCATCTTCGACGTTTCCAACCTCGCCGAGCTGGACCGTGGCCGCGCAGTCGTCCTCGCCTCCGGCGCACCCGCCACACTCGTCCGGACCATGCCCTGGTACACCGGTCCCCACAAGGAAACGGTGGAGGCCTCCATCAAGAAGTACAGCCCCCGCCGCGAAGAACCCACCGTCCCGGTCCCGGCTGCACCGGTAACCAATCCTTGGGTCACGAAATAGGAAGGGTCTGCACGCATGGCGAATGACTTTGACCTCTACGACACAGACACACCGGCCCCGGCTAAAGCCGACCAGGGTGCAGAGAAAGAACCGGAGCTCGTCTACGGCTCGGCCGAAGAGTTCCTTCATGAGCAGCTGCTGCCAACGTACGTTCGCAGCGTCACGGGAAAGTCCGCCAAGTGGTGCATCGAGTGGTATTTCCACCCGGAGGCCGTCTCACGCGTAGCGGCTCTCTGGCGCTCATGGGAGCACCTGCGTCTGGATCCCGCGACCGGAATGAGTGTCTGGTGGAAGGACCACGCAGACCACCACATGAGAGTCCTCCTGGATCCACAAGGACCGTTCTACAACTGCGACATGAAAGAACACCGAGAACCAGACCTCCTCGAACCGAAAATGGCTCCCGCTGGCTGGTTCCCCGATGTAAGAACGGTCCAACCGCATTTTGCGTATTAGGGGAGTTGCTCCGCTGTCCACCTGCCAGTAGAGGCTCGCGGACCGCAACGTCCCACGCCGCGCCTCCAATTGTCCAGACACTGTCTGGACAATTGAATCTTGAGCTTCAGTTGTGGCCATTAGGGTGGATTCATGACCCAGATCGAGCCAGACCTACCCGAAGATTATGCAGCGGCACTCACGACCCTCAAGGCTCTGGTGCGGGAGGCTCAACTCAGGGCCCAGCGGGTGGTCAACAGCGCGATGATCGAGCTGTACTGGAACATCGGACGGGCGATCCTGGAACGGCAAGCGAACGAATCCTGGGGCAGTAAGGTCCTGGACAGGCTTGCACGGGACTTGAGGGCAGAGTTTCCCCACATGAGGGGATTTTCCCGTACGAACGTCTACAACATGCGCGCGTTCGCGGCCGCGTGGAGCGGTCCGGAACCAATTGTCCAGACTCCGTCTGGACAATTGAGCTGGAGCCATAACGTCGCGCTCTTGAACAAGCTCAACGACCATCAATTGCGCCGCTGGTATGCCGCCAGAGCGGCCCAGCACGGCTGGTCGGTCTCCGCTCTTGAACACCAGATCCTCACCGGGCTCCACACCCGAACCGGGGCAGCACCGAACAATCTGGAAGCGCGCCTCCCGGGCGAAGGAACCGATCTAGCACAAGCTGTGGCCAAGGACCCCCTCGTGCTGGACTTCCTGGGCCTTACCGAAGAAGCCCAGGAATACGCCATTGAAGAAGCCATGACCCTGCGGATGGCTCAAACCCTGGCCGAGTTTGGCCCCGGATTCGCTTTTGTGGGCCGGCAGTATCCCCTCGACATTGATGGAGATGACTTCTTCATCGACCTTCTGCTGTATCACGTACCTTCAGACCGTTACGTTGTGGTCGAACTTAAAGCAGGAAAATTCAAGCCTGAACACCTGGGGCAGCTGAACTTCTACGTCGCAGCGGTCAACGACATGCTGCGCCTACCGCGGCAGGCTCCCACCGTTGGCATCCTTGTCTGCGGTTCTCGGAACGAGCGAACCGTCCGATACGCGCTCGACGGCTCCGCCCAGCCACTCACCGTCACGTCGTACACCTACGAAGCCCTGCCGGCCGACGAAAAGGACACCCTCCCCTCGCCAGCCGCAATCACCGCCGCTCTGGAACACGACCCCGCCGACGCGGTCGAAGCCTAACTACTGCTCCTCCGGGCTGCGGGGAACGAAGACAACGCGGTGGGGGAGAGCCCGGTGCCGAACCACCGAGAGAACCGGTGGCAGGTGTCTGCCCAAGGCCTAGAAGGTAGCCGGTCGAGGCGCCTCGCGCCGATAAGCACCCTTCCGTCAAGCTAGGGGAGGGATGTCGCCTTGCTCACTAGCGCAGTGACCGCTCTCGAGTAGACAACTGGCCTGCCCGCGAGTAGATCCACGTTCCCGGACCCCAGCCTTCCGTTACGGAAAGCGCAAAATCCTGGATAAAGTCTCATCTGGAACTGTCTCCATTAGTTCCTCCACCAATGACGAGAGGCCTGATGTGTCCGAAGTGTACGACTACAAGAACTACGAGGAATACCAAGCTTGGGTAGAGGCTGTTGAGGCGAGGGAGGGCCTCAACCCCTCCGAACGTCAAGACATCATCAACGGGGCCCCCGTTCCGGACGAAACATACGAGGAAGCCCTAGAGCGTAGCGCTGACGACTAGTTCCAACACAGAGGCCCCTCACGCTTTGTCGTGAGAGGCCTCTTGCTGAACCGTTGCACCACAAGCGCTCATTTGAGCCGCGTGGGCACACTGCATCAAACTTTGGAGGTTGTCGAACGCTCCAACAGGAAACAAGGCTCCAGAGGAGTATTTCGCGCTCGTACTTGCGGTAAAGCAACGAGACAGCGATCACAGCGTGTCAACAATGGTCCTTCTGTCCCTGATCAGCTCGGACCATCAACGCAGCGAGCTTACCGATCGCCGCGCTTTCAGGAGAGACACATCCTTGCCGCTTCTGCTGTGCTCCAAGTTCTCAAGAACGGCCTTCTGCGTTTCTGCGGACCAGTAGATCTTGAGGTGTTCCCGCGCCCGGGTAATGGCCGTGTAGAAGATGCTGTGCGAGATGTCATCCTCGTTGGTCTTGGTGATAACTACCTTGACCGAGTCGTACTCCAAGCCCTGCGCCTTGTGGATCGAAACGGCATAGGCAACCTGGAATGGCACCGAGGTAAAGGACGTCTCATCATCCTCATCGGTGCTGCCCTGCAAGTACACGTCGAAGCTAACCGTGGACTCCTCGACGTAACGCAGTTCCTCTCCGTCGACGTCCAGCTCTGTGACGGTACGGTCAAGCCACACGTCGAACTGGACGTGGTCATCGTGGATCACAATGTCCACGATGCGGCCCTTCAAGTTGTTGTAAATGAAAGGCTTGAACCGCTCGGAGTCGTTGAACAGCACCGGGTCCCCAACCTTGTAGGTGTTGACACCCCAGACCACTGCCTTGCCGGGGTTGGCACTCTGCCGGAAGCGGTTCACGTTGTTGATCCCATAGAGGCCGTCATAGTTCAGGCAGAGGATGATCTCCCCGTTGTCCCGGGTCTCGAAGATGGATTCATTGAGGTCCGTGGCGTAGCCGTTGTGGGCGATCATTTCCTCGATGCCCTCGTCGAGATGGCGAACCTTGGACCAAAAGTCGAGCAGTGCCTCATTGTCCGTCCTGTGAGGTTTGGTGAGCTCGAACACGGAGGTCTTAGGCACGAAGTCCCCAATGATGTTGAACCAGTTGCCAAACTGGATCGAGGCAATCTGGAAGACGTCACCGACCAACACGAGCAGCTTGAAGCTGGTCTTCTTCAGGACTTCCAACAGGTCCTCGTTGCTCACGATGCTGCACTCATCGATGATGAGGAGGTCGTACTCCTGGGCGTCGGACGTCCAGAGATGGCTCTTGATGGTACGAAAAACGGACCGTTGAGTCCCGGCCTTGCGCTCCAGGTTGTCCTTGGCCGAATGTGTGTGAGCCAGGAAAAGCATGCTCTTGTCGCTGAAGTGGTCAGCGATGTGACCGACCATCGTGGATTTGCCTGTGCCGGCAGCACCGTAGATCAGTGCAACCTTGGATTTGGCAAACAGAGATTTCAGCGCCTCGCGCTTGGCATCATCATCGATCCCGTGCTGGGTCTCGCCGAGCCAACGCTCCACGGCGGCCTCGTAGCCGTTCACGCCTGAAGACGCGTATTCCTGGAGCTTCTCGATGATCTCGACGGTGCTGTTCTCATAGCCGTGCATGAAGACATGGCCCTTGTCCTTCTCGATGATCCGGGTCTTATGCGGGGCCGTCGGCGGAATAGTGGAATTGTGCACGGATATCAGTTCGTCCACGTTACCCAGATCCTCGACATCGGCAACGGGCGTGTACAGCGTGCCGTGACGCTCGACGTTGTTCCTGATCCGCCGAGCCAAGAACTCGTGCCGACGCTGAGATGCGTCGACGCTGGCCATGAGGTCACCGAAGTGCGGAATGTGCTTCCTAGGAAATGCACAAAACGGCATGGTATCGAAAGGTCTGCAGCCCGGCGCCAGATGGAGCCCTGACAAGTACCGGTTCGGCTCGTATTCGGTCTGGTCCTTGATGACCCTGTTCGACATGGAGAGCAGGAGGTAACGAACGACGTTGCTCCCGGGCCCGTCCTCCCTCACAAGTTCACGCGCTTTGTCAAGGACCGGAAAGATCTGTGGCCGCTGAACTCGCTGCGTCGCCACGTCCTTGATATGCGCATAGCGCGCCTGGCTCATATGCATCAGGTCAAGGAGGCTGGCAGACCTGTCAGTGAGGAAGTTGTTAAGCCGCAGGTACTCGGAGCTGCCGGAGGTTGTAGCGGTAGACATGCCAAAGATCCTGGCTAAGTTGTTGAACTCGCAGGGACGGATGGAGACGTCCCAGGAACGGATGATCACGATCGGCATACGCTGCCCGAGGACCTCGATCTCGTCAGTCAGCAGACGCAACTGCGCCGCGTACCTGTCGGTCATGTCGACATCAGTGAAGGCGATGATGCGGTCGAATTTGTTCCGTCGGTCCGAGATAGTGGAGAAGGTGACCTCGTACAAAATCCGTCCACCCGTGAAGAACGGGCGCACCTTGTTAACGTAGTACCGGTGCCTGTTTCCCTGCTCCGCCGGAAGCGCGTGAGCCGCCCTGATCCGCTCGGCGATCTTCTGGTGGTAGAGGGTCAACGCTGGATCAAGGTCGATCGGAAACTTCTCCAGGTTGCCAAGGATCTCGACGTTGCACTGCTGCTGCAGCAGCGTCCGAGTACGGAGCAGGTACTCGTAGTACTTGAGCATCAACCGCTCTGCGGTGTCGGCATCGAAAGAGTAATGCGAGGCGCTCATCTGAAGCAGCTTGTGGAACCGATAGATGAAGTTGGTCTGCTTGCCGGTGGACCCAACCCACTCAACCGCGTCGTGCGTCAGGTCGTAGTGGAACTCCACGTTGCCGTCGCCCTTGTGGAGGCGAACAGCGATAGCCTCGACCAGATCCCGAAGCTGCTTGATGACATTACGGGACAGAAGCCCACGGTCATGCGCCAAGGCATCGATAGTGTCCGAGATCGTTGCCCCCACGCTGTGGATCTGAGCATCTACCGAGGCCATCCAGCCTTCTTCCGTCGAATTGAGTTATCAGCAGTCACAGTGTAAGTGGGTTCCAGGGCCAACCCACTATTGGATACGAGGTTTCCTCGCTCCATGTCGGTGAGGCACAGGCTAAGCGATTGTCATCCGCATCCTGGGACCCAAGCCCATGTGGAATAGGTCCAGACATCCTTCGGGACGAGTTATCGCAGGTACGTCGACTCGTCCCGCTTGAACGCCATAACCGGCCTTCCCTAAAGCTGCGAAGGTATCTGAGACAGCGGGCTCGGAATAGTCTGAATATTCACTGAACCGCGGGTGCTGCTTCTACCGATAGTTGACTATGCGGAAGGACAGCCGACGTGCAAGGTCGAGGTAGACCAAGGTCGCGACCAGCACCATGCTCGTGACGGACTCGATGCCGATGAGGTGGAAAGGCCTGTTGGTAGGGCCTTGGCGACCTTCATTCCAAACGTCTCCACGTTCCCGCAGCTCCACTGAGTTCTCTTCCGTAGAAGAACAACGCCACCTGCGTTTCCGTCGAGTCAAGTGTCCTTCGTAGTGCTACCTGTTCGTCCGTGGAAAGCCTTCGGCGTGCGGGGCAGCTATTCAGGACGATGGTGATTTCCCCATGAAGGGACTCCACGGGTGGATCATCCCTGTAGTCGATGCCGGGCCCCAATCCGAACTCGGCGAATGCACTGGACTGCCACACCAAAGTGTCGAAGAAATGCCCCTTCAAGACGGTGATCTGTTGACTGGCCTCACTCCGCTCGATTTCACGGAACCGGTACGCAGTCAGCAGCTTCGTGATGATATCTAGCCACAGCTCTGGACTATCGATATGAAGCTCTGATCGAAGGGGATCGAAGTGGTGGCCTAACGGACGGCCTTGGAACGCCGGGCCATCAATGGCCGCCAGCGGCGATATCTTCGCGGTCTGGCCCTCGCAACTGGCCCGGATCAGGCTATGACTCGCAAACTTCGGTCAACTCATGGCAGTTTCCGCAGCTACTTCCACTCCCAGGGTTCGACTGGCAGCGGGACGTGTTGAAGTGGGACGAGTAGCACTACGGCTAGATTTATG
>NZ_JAVTJB010000019.1:0-96309 GCF_031843805.1 Arthrobacter sp. WCS2018Hpa-7 | reverse complement strand
TTCCCTGCGGGCGCACCCGTACCCGCCGGGCGCTCCCCTCGTTCCCTGCGGGCGCACCCTTACCCGCCGGGCGCACCAGAGGTTACCGGAGCGAGCGGCGTAAAAGGGTGCGGCACCATGCCCACTCAAAACCCCGCACGCTTCGGGGCCGGCCCCGCCCTCGTTGGGAACGGCGCACCCGTACCCGCCGGGCGCTCACCTCGTTCCCTGCGGGCGCACCCTTACCCGCCCGGCGCACCAGAGGTTACCGGAGCGAGCGGCGTAAAAGGGTGCGGCACCGTGTTCTCGCAGAGGCAACGCTTGCCCGGAATGAGAGGATGTCAGTCATGACCCTCCCTATCGCCAAACCGTGGCTGTCCTCCCAACCCAACCAGGATCCCCGGGCAGCTACCGGCCGGCGCTTGAAGTGGGGTGTCGTGTCTACAGGCAACATTGCCAACAGTGTCTCAAAGGACCTGGCCCTGCTGGACGACGCAGAACTCTACGCTGTTAGCTCCAGGACGCAGGCCGCCGCTGATGCCTTCGCGCACACGCTGGGGTTCGCCAAAGGATACGGGGACGACGGCGATGTGCCCGGCTACCAGCGGCTGTTCGACGATCCCGCAGTGGACGTAGTCTATGTGGCCACTCCGCATGCCCAGCACTTCCAGATCGCATCGGCCGCCTTGCGTGCCGGCAAGCACGTGCTCTGCGAGAAGGCCCTCACCATCAACGCCCGTGAAGCCACCGAACTGGTGAAGCTGGCCCGGGAGAACAACGTGTTCTTCATGGAGGCCGTGTGGAGCCGCTTCCTGCCGAGCATGCAGCGGGCGTTCGAAATCGCTGCATCCGGCGAGCTTGGGCAGATCCACTGGGTCAGCGCGGATCTTGGCTTCCCGGCACCCTACGACCCTTCGGCCCGCATCTGGGCCCTCAATGATGGTGGTGGCGCACTCCTGGACATCACCGTCTACCCGCTGCTTTGGGCCTTGGGCACACTGGGCTTCCCGCAGTCGGTCACCGCGATCGGCACGCTCAACGACGACGGCGTGGACACCCAGAACGCCCTGACGTTGGGCTACTCCAGCGGTGCCCAAGTTCAGCTGACGTCGTCCCTGATGGCCCATGGCCCCCGGACAGCCACCGTTGCCGGCGGGCTCGGATTCCTGCAGACCGTGGGTTCAGTGAACAATCCGCGCGAATTGATGATCCGGGTTGGTTGGGACGAACCGCGCCACGAGCGCTTCGATGTGGTGGGCATTGGCTACACGTACGAACTCCGTGAGGTGACGCGTTGCGTCCAGCAGGGCCTCACCGAAAGCCCGGTCATGCCCCTGGAAGACTCCATCAACGTCATGCGCCTCTTCGACGGCGTGCGCTCCCAGCTGGGGATCAGGTACCCGAACGACGCGCGGTGAGGTCCCCGGTGGTGACTCCACCCCGGCGGCTAGTGCCGCCGTCGTGAGTTAACCCAGTCGCGTTAACGTCGACGGACTAACGCCGTGGGCCGGTTGATTGCCGGGCCAGCTTGCGATCCAAGGAGAAAGCTCCGGGTCCCAGGAAGATGAACGCCACCGAGATGGCCGCGTAGATGATCAGGAGCTCGGCGGTCACCCCTGCCCTGTCCGTGAGCAGGGGCTTGCCCGCTTCAGTCACGAACCAGATGCCCGCGAACATGATCGCCGCGAGGAACCCGGCCACTCGGGTCAGGGCTCCGAGGACCAGCAGCAGGCCAAGTCCCAATTCACCGGCGATCACCAGCCACGCCACGATCTCCGGCTTCTGCACGCCCATGGCGGCAACCGACGCAGCAAAGGCAGCGTGCCCGGCCATGAGCTTCTGGATGCCGTGGACCATGATGAGCGCGCCGAAGACCACACGCAGGATGGTGACGCCGCGGGCGGAGGACTTGGGTGACGGGTGAAGGAATTTCACGCGTTCCAATCTTCCATGCCTGGGGCTGGGGGCCAAACGCCGGGCACTGCGAGCCTGACACTGAGCACTGCGAGCCTGACGCCGAAGGTCAGGAGAGCAGCGCCGGGATGTCCTTCACGCCGTCCAGGATGTGGTGGTGCGGGTGCACGGCCAGGTCTTCGCGGCCCAGCTTGCCGGTCAGGACGCCCACGGCCGTCACGCCGGCGTTGTTGGCAGCGGCGAGGTCATTCACGGTGTCGCCCGCGGCCATCACGGCGCGGACGTCCTGGACTCCGGTCAGTTCCATGGCCCGGTGAATCATGTGTGGTGCCGGTCGTCCCGCGGCTACTTCGTCGGAGCAGACGACGGCGTCCAGCAAGTTGTCGTCGCCGACGCCCCATCCCAGCCGCTGGAGCAGGGGCTCGGCGACGTCGCGTGAGAAGCCGGTGGTCAGCGCCACCTTGATGCCCTGGCGGCGCAGTTCGCGGAACGCGTCTTCCACTCCCTCCAGGGCGACCGGCGGGTTGGCGTCGTAGAACTCGACGAGCAGTTCCTTGAAGCGGATGAAGGCAACAGCCACGGTTTCAGCGTCCGCCGTGCCTCCGCCGGCATCGATCAGCGCCGTGATGGCCTCCACCTTGTCCGCGCCCATCCATTCCTGGACGGCCTCGGGCGTGGTGGACACGCCGGTCTCTTCAACGCAGCGGGCAAGGGCAACGTACACGTCGCCGTGTTCGTCGATGGTGGTTCCGGCCATATCGCAGGCAACAAGCTTGATCATGGGGTGGCTCCTTCAGTGTGGATGCGGACCAGGGCGGCCCTGCGCTCCACGGTGTTGTCGATGGTGAAGTTGGTCAGTGCCGGCAGGTAGCGGTCCTCGGAGTATTCGAGGGGCTGCCCGTCGGCGGAACGGGTGATGCGGCGTTCGCGCAGAAGCGGAATACCTTCGGGCTGCTCCAACAGTTCGGCGTCCTCGTCACTGGCAGCGACGGCGTCGATGGTGTGGCGGGCACTGTGCAGGTCCACGCCTTGCTCCTTGAGGAACGCGAAGATGGACCCGGAGTCGGTGTCGAAGTCGAACAGTTTCCGGCCCACATCCAGGATGAACGTGGTGCGCTCAATCATGGCCGGGGACTCGTCCAGGTGGCGGACACGCAGGACCTCCACCACCGTGGTTCCCGGCACCAGACCGAGTGCCTCGGCAGCTTCCGGACTGGCCTCGCGGCGCGCGACCTCCAGCGTCCGCTGGCCGGGCTTCTTGCCGATGCCGCTGGCCCATTCGGTGAACGAGTTGAACGTGGAAAACGACTGCGACGGCACGGACGAACGAACCATGGGAGGGCGGCCCCGCCCTCCGGTCACGGCGCCTTCCGACCGGAGAAACGCGAGCGCCTGGCGGATCGGTCCGCGCGAGGTCCCGAATTCCCGGCATAGCTCCGCTTCGCTGGGCAACTGGTAACCCGGAGGCCACTCACCGTCGGTGATGCGGCGCATGAATTCCTCGCTCAGCCTGACGTGGAGGGGTGCGTTCTGCTGTGTGCTCACCAGTTGATAATACAAGTCTGTTTCGGCAATAACACCGGATCTGAGCGGTCTCAGGTGAATTTGGGGTGAACTCAAATGAACAGACGTTAAATTCAGATTAACTTGTATATACAAGTGCCGTTCTGGCTTGATTCCCCTTCCCGGAGCCGCCAATGTCAGTGGTGTGAACAACCCAAGCACCTCCCCCACCCCCTTCAACAACAGCGCGAGCCAGCCCGCCGACGTCGTGATTGTCGGCGCTGGAATCGTTGGTTTGGCGCATGCCGCGCACGCTGTTGCCAACGGCCTGACCGTCACCATCATTGACCGCGACCACCACGCCGCGGGCGCCTCCGTCCGCAACTTCGGCCACTGCTGCATCACTGCCCAGTCCGGGGAACTGTACGAACTCGCGCAGACCTCGCGGAAGTACTGGCTCGAGTTCGCCGAGCAGGCAGGCTTCTGGGCCTCCGAGGCCGGCGCCGTAGTACTCGCCCGCACCGAAGCCGAGATGAACGTCCTGCGCGAACTCTCCGCGGTCCGCGAGCCTGGCCAGGTGGAATTGCTCTCCCCTGCAGAGACGCGGAAACGGCTGAATGTTTCCGCTGCGGAAGAAGCGCACGACGACGGCAGTACTTCGGGTGCATCATGGCCCGGACTCGTAGGCGGCGCCTTCCTTCGGGACGACCTCCGCGTCGACCCCCGCACCACGGTCGCAACGTTGGCCGAGTGGCTCAGCCGGCAGCCCGGCGTCGAACTTCACTGGAACACTGCCGCGCTGGGCTTCAGCGAGTCCGCGGAGGGCGTCACTGTCCAGACGTCGCGCGGCGATCTTCGTGCCAAGCAGGTCTTTGTCTGTGTTGGCCACGACGTCGACTACCTGTTCCCGGTCCTTGCCGAGGAGCACCGGATCCAGCGGTGTGCGCTGCAGATGTCGCTGGCAGCCAATCCATCCGGCGTCGAGTTCGCTCCTGCAGTCCTGACCGCGACCTCCATGCTCCGGTACCCGGCGTTCACGGACATGCCCACCGCTGCAGCCCTCCGCTCCGAGGTGTTGGAGAACCGGCCCGAACTGCTGGAGATCGGCGCCAACGTCATGTTCACCCAACGCCCCGACGGCACCATCATCCTGGGCGATTCGCACCACTACCACCGCACCGCGGATCCGTTCCTGGACGAATCCGTCACCACCACGCTCAACGCCGAAATCACGGGCCGGATCGGCGAACCACTGAAGATCATCCAACGCTGGCAGGGCGTCTACGCCTCTTCTGACGTCGCACCGATCCTGGTCCGAGAGGTCCAACCCGGAGTCACGGTGGTGTCCGTGACCTCCGGTGTGGGCATGACCCTGTCCTTCGGCCTGGCACACCGCAACGTGTCGCGTTTGTACTGAAGCTCCCCTCTCCCTCCCTTCGCATAAGGAATCCCATGAAAACCTCGCTCTTCACCGGCTCCGCCCTTGCCCTAGCCACTGCCCTGGCGCTCACTGCCTGTGGCGGCTCAGCCCAGTCCTCGCCCGAGGCAACGTCCGCCACCTGCCCCAACGGCGAGATCAAGTTCGGCATCGAGCCTTACGAGGACCCGGCAAAACTCAAGCCCGCCTACGACGTCCTGGCCGCAGCGCTGTCCAAGAAGCTCGAATGCCCCGTCAGCGTCCAGGTGGTTGAGGACTACGCCGCCGAGGTCCTGGCCATGCGCAACGGCAAGCTGGACCTGGGCCAGTTCGGGCCGCTCGGGTACGTCTTTGCTGATGCCAAGGCCGGCGCCGAGCCGCTGGTTTCCTTTGGCACGGCCGGGAAGGAACTCAGCACGTACACGGCCGGCATCTGGGTTCCCAAGGACAGCACCATCCAGGCCATCGGGGATCTGAAGGGTAAGTCCCTCGCCCTGGGCAGCGTCGGATCCACCTCCGGCGACGTTCTGCCCCGCTTCGGCCTCCGTGAAGCCGGAATCGCCGATGCCGACATCAAGATGGACTACACCGGCGGCCATCCTGAAGCCCTCCTCGCCCTGACCAACGGCAAAGTCGATGCAGCGGAGATCAACTCCCAGACCCTTGCCACGGCCGTTGCCGCAGGCACCTTCACTCCGGATAACTTCCGCCAGGTATGGACGTCCAACCCCATCCCCAACGACCCCATCACCGTGCGCGGTAACGCCGATCCCGCGTTCAAAGCCGCCGTGAAGGACGCGTTCCTCAGCCTGGATCCCGCCGACGTGGCCAAGGTGGGCGAGTTCCTGGACGTCACCCCGCCAGGCCCGCTCCTTGAGGTCACCAAGGACAATTACACGCCGCTGTTCGAGCTCGCCGAGACCATGGGCCTCACCGAGAAGGATCTGTAATGACTCTTTCCGTCCACGGCTTGCGAAAGTCGTTCAGTGGCAGGACCGTCCTTCAAGGCGTGGACTTCTCCGTAGCCGCCGGAGAATTTGTAGCATTCCTCGGCGCCAATGGCTCGGGCAAGTCCACCACCTTGCGCTGCGTCATGGGCATCACGTCCCCGGATTCGGGGAGCATCAGCATTGATGGAGCTGGGCTGGAAACCCTCCAGGGCCGTGAACTGCAGCAAGCCCGCCAGCGCATGGCCATGATTTTCCAGAAGATCCATCTGGTCCCCCGGCGCACTGCGTTGGATAACGTCTGCGCCGGCGCCTTGGCCCGCATCCCCACGGTTCGCTCACTGAGTCCTCTGCTGTTTCCGGCCGACGTCCAGCAGGAAGCCCTCGACTGCCTGGACCGCGTGGGCTTGGCCAATCGCGCCTTCGACCGGGTGGGCCGGCTTTCCGGCGGACAGCAGCAGCGCGTGGCCGTAGCCCGGGCACTCTGCCAGCGGGCCGACGTCGTACTCGCCGACGAGCCTGTCTCCGCACTGGACCCGCACGCTGCCGAGCAGGTGATGGCTCTGCTGCGCGAACTCGCCCACTCCGAAGGGCTGGCGGTGGCCGCGGTCCTTCATCAGCCCGATCTCGCGCTGCGATACGCTGACCGGTCCATCGGGCTGCTCCAGGGCTCCATGATGTTCGACCTCCCCTCCACAGAGGTCACGGCCGACCACCTCGACACGTTGTACGCCCCGGACCGGGACGTTTCAGACAGGACCCAGGCAGCATGACTCCCCATACTTTGACCCCGGCCGTCGCCCGACAGAACTCCACCGGCAAAACCCGCGTGGCAATGGTCCGCCCGAAGAAGCCGCTGCGGTGGATCACGACGGCGGCAGTGGCGGCCGCCGTCGTCGGACTTCACGCCGTAGCCATCGAAGGGACGGACTTCAAACCGGAACTGCTGGTTGACGGTTGGAAGGGCATGGCAGCCTTCATTGGCGATGCGTTCCCGCCGGACCTGAGCTGGGAGAAGACGCTCAAGCCCGGCCTGGAAGCCACGCTGGTGACATTGTGGATCGGCCTCCTGGGGACCACACTGTCTGTGCCGTTCGCCCTGCTCCTGGCCGCGTTGGCCGCCGAGAACACCAGCCCGCACCGGCTGGTCTACCAAGGCGCGCGGGCCGTGCTGTCCTTCTTCCGCGCCGTGCCGGACATCGTGTTCGCACTGATCTTCGTCACCGCTGTGGGGCTCGGTCCCTTCGCCGGCGTGCTCGCCTTGATCTGCCACAACACCGGTGTCATGGGGAAACTGTGGGCGGAATCCATGGAGGAGATTGACGCCGGGCCGCAGGAAGCACTCCGCACGGCCGGCGCCAACCGGATCCAGCAGGTAGCCAACGCCACGCTGCCCATGGTGGTTCCCCAGTTCGTGGGCCTGCTGCTCTACCGCTTCGATGTCAATGTGCGGTCCTCGCTGGTCCTTGGTCTGGTGGGAGCCGGCGGCATCGGGCTGCTGATCAACCAGTCCATCAAGTCGTTCCAGTTCGACTCCATGCTCACCCACATCCTGATCGTGTTGGTGCTGATCATCGTGGTTGACCAGTTCTCCGCGTGGATCCGCAGGCGCCTGGCCGCCTAACGCTGCATGGCTGACCCAACTGGGGGACAGCACATGCTCCAATGAGCCCTCATTACGACGCTTGCTGTCCCTCAGTTGGGTGAGTGGGGGCAGAATGGGAGGTGGCCCTCTTCGGGGGGTGCGATTTTCATGAGGGCCAACGGTGGATGGAGCAGGCATGCAGGTTGACGTTGTAGTTGTTGGCGGAGGAGCCATGGGATCGGCGGCCGCATGGCAACTCGCCAGGGCGGGCCGCTCGGTGGTTCTGCTGGAGCAGTTCGAGGCCGGGCACCACATTGGCGCTTCCCACGGCGCCACCCGCAACTTCAACACCGCGTACGCCGAGGCCGATTACCTGGATCTCCTGGCCGAATCCAAGACGCTCTGGGACGAACTCGCGGCCGAGCACGGCGCTCCCCTGCTGGACATGGTGGGATTGGCGAACCACGGCAACATGCCCCGTTTGCAGCAGGTCCGCGACGCCCACCAGGAACGCGGCATCGAGAGCTACTTCATCTCAGCCGACGAGGCCGCCAACCGCTGGCGGGGAATGAACTTCGCCACCGATGTCCTGTTCGTGCCGGGGTCCGGTCGGATCCGTTCGGCGGACGCCTTGGTGGCGCTGCGGGAATCAGCTGAGGCCCATGGTGCCGTCTTCAAGTACTCGACGCCGGTCCGCGACATCCGCGTCGATGGCGCCGAATCGGTAGTGGTGGTGACGGAAGAGACCGAATACACGGCAACCCGCGTGGTGGTGACAGCGGGCGCCTGGACGACGAAGGTGCTGAACGGCCTCGCCAAACTCCCCGCGTTGGTGGTGACCCAGGAGCAACCCGCCCACTTCACGGCGACAGACAACACGCTGGTGTGGCCCGGCTTCAACCACAACCCGGACCCTGATCCGAACAACGAACTCTACGAATACTGGTTCAGCCCCGTCTACGGCATGCTCACTCCCGGCGAAGGCGTCAAAGCAGGCTGGCACGGCGTCGGTCCCGTGATGGACCCCGACCATCGCACCTTCGAGCCCATCCCCCAGCAGCTCGAAGCGTTGGTGCGGTACGCAGAAGAGTGGCTTCCCGGCGTCGACCCTTCCACCGCGGTTCCCATCAGCTGCACCTACACCACCACGCCTAACGAGGACTTCGTGCTGGACCGTTTCGGTCCGCTGGTGGTGGGCGCCGGTTTCTCCGGACACGGGTTCAAGTTCACGCCGGCTATTGGCCGGGTGCTGAAGGACATCGTCGACGGCGGCGTGGCACCTGAGCGGTTCCACGCCGAGCGCTGAGTCCACACTTAAAAAGGAACTGGCCCGCAGGCAATGCCTGCGGGCCAGTTTCGCTCTACGGGGACTACTTCTTCAGATCCGCGAGGACCTTGTTGAACGTAGCCGACGGGCGCATGATCTCAGCGGCCTTGGCGGCGTCCGGACGGTAGTAACCGCCCAGTTCGACGGCGGGACCCTGGACTGCGGCCAGCTCGCCGACGATTGCCTCTTCGTTGGAGGTCAGGGCGTCAGCGATTGCTGCGAAGTCCTGGGCCAACTCGGCGTCTTCGGTCTGCTTGGCCAGTTCCTGGGCCCAGTAGGTGGCCAGGTAGAAGTGGCTTCCGCGGTTGTCCAGCTCGCCGACGCTGCGGCGCGGGGACTTGTTTTCCAGCAGGAACGTACCCGTTGCGCGGTCCAGCGTGTCGGCCAGAACCTGGGCGCGGGCATTGCCTGTGGTGGTGGCAAGGTGCTCGAAGCTGACGGCCAGGGCAAGGAATTCGCCCAAGCTGTCCCAACGGAGGTGGTTTTCCTTGACCAGCTGCTGGACGTGCTTGGGAGCGGAGCCACCGGCACCGGTCTCGAACAGGCCGCCACCGTTGATCAGGGGAACGATGGACAGCATCTTGGCGCTGGTGCCGAGTTCGAGGATCGGGAACAGGTCCGTGAGGTAGTCGCGGAGGACGTTACCGGTGACGGAGATGGTGTCCTCACCCTTGCGGATGCGCTCCAGGGTGAAGGCCGTGGCCTCAACCGGGGAGAGGATCTTGATCTCGAGGCCCTCGGTGTCGTGTTCCTTGAGGTACTCGTTGACCTTGGCGATCAGGTTGGCGTCGTGTGCACGGGTCTCGTCCAGCCAGAACACAGCCGGAGTCTGGGAAGCGCGGGCGCGGGTGACGGCCAGCTTGACCCAGTCGCGGACCGGAACGTCCTTGGTCTGGCAGGCGCGCCAGATGTCACCCGGGAAGACCTGGTGCTCGGTGAGGACAGTGCCCTTACTGTCCACGAGCTGGACGGTGCCGGCTGCCTGGATCTCGAAGGTCTTGTCGTGGCTGCCGTATTCTTCGGCTGCCTGGGCCATGAGGCCAACGTTGGGAACGGTGCCCATGGTGGTGGGATCGAACGCACCGTTGGCGCGGCAGTCGTCCAGGACAACCTGGTAGATGCCGGCGTAGGAGCTGTCCGGGATGACGGCCAGGGTGTCGGCTTCCTTGCCATCCGGGCCCCACATGTGGCCGGAGGAACGGATCATGGCCGGCATGGAGGCGTCGACGATGATGTCCGACGGAACGTGCAGGCTGGTGATGCCCTTGTCGGAATCGACCATGGCCAGCGCGGGACCGTCCTCGAGGCCCTTGGTGATGGCTGCCTTGACGCCCTCGCGGACGTCCTCCGGCAGGTCTTCCAGGCCGCTGAGGATTGCTGCGAGGCCGTTGTTCGGGCTGATGCCTGCGGCTGCGAGCTGCTTGCCGTAGGTGTCGAACAGCTCGGAGAAGTACGCCTTGACCACGTGGCCGAAGATGATGGGATCCGAGACCTTCATCATGGTGGCCTTGAGGTGCGCGGAGAAGAGAACGCCCTCTTCCTTGGCGCGGGCAACCTGCGCCTTGAGGAACTCATCCAGGGCGTCGGCGCGGAGCGCGGTGGCGTCCACGACTTCGCCCGCCAGGACGGGGAAGTCCTTCTTGAGGACCTTGGTGGTGCCGTCTTCGCGGACCAACTGGATGGTCAGGGAATCGTCAGCCGCCAGGACAACGGACTTCTCGTTGGAGCGGAAGTCGTTCTCACCCATGGTGGCAACGTTGGTCTTCGAATCAGCGGACCAGGCACCCATGGAGTGCGGGTTCTGGCGGGCGTAGTTCTTCACCGACAGGGGTGCGCGGCGGTCCGAGTTGCCTTCGCGCAGCACCGGGTTCACAGCGGAGCCCTTGATCTTGTCGTAGCGCGAGCGGATGTCCGTCTCGGTGTCCGAGGAGGGGTTGTCCGGGTAGTCCGGGAGGGCGTAGCCCTGGGCCTGGAGCTCGGCGATGGCAGCCTTGAGCTGCGGCACGGAGGCGCTGATGTTGGGCAGCTTGATGATGTTGGCTTCCGGCTGCTTTGCCAGTTCACCAAGTTCAGCAAGGGCATTGCCCGTGCGCTGTTCTTCTGTCAGGAAATCACCGAAGACGGCGATGATGCGGCCGGCCAGCGAAATATCGCGGGTCTCCACCTCTACTCCTGCGGTCGAGGCATACGCTTCAACAATCGGCAGGAAAGAGTAAGTTGCCAGCATCGGCGCTTCGTCTGTGTGGGTATAGATAATCTTGGCCATTGGCGGGGTTCTCCCTGAAAGTCTGCAGATTTCAACATCTCCTAACTTACCCGAGTAGACGGATAAGGCGGCCCTTCGTGTCCGGGATCACGTGTTCGTTACCGCCATGGTGATGAACGCCCGACGGCGGCCTGACCGCCGCCGCTGCCTCCCGGCGTCGTGCGCTGTTGCCGTGATCAAATCTCCGGTTTCCGGGCGAGTCAGACTCCGCAATCACACAAAACCGCACATAGTGAAAGCATGACCCGCACGAATCGAACCTTCAAACGGGCTGCTTTGGCTGCCGGAATCCTCCTCAGCCTCACTGCGTGCACACCGCCGATTCTGGAGCCCACACCAGCGCAGACCATTCCGCATGACGCAGCATCAGGCCAGAAACTTGCCCAAGCACGCGAGGCGATCGAGGCCATCCCCGGAATTTCCGTCACCAACTTCACCGGCGGGAACGATCCCAACGTCAAGGGCAACACCGGCTATTCCATCTGGTTCAGGGTGGACCCCGGCTACACGCTCCAGGCAGGTGACGTGCTGGTGGACTACATCGTCCGGAACGTTTGGTCCGTGGGCGAGGGGTACATGCCAAACACGCAGATCCAGATCAGTTCGAGCACCGCCGACGGTGAGCCGCTCATCGACCTTTCGGCCGCTGGGGTCGGCTCGGCATGGATGGGCGGACCGGCGTCGGCCCCTTCGCAGCACAGCACCATCATCATCCCGCTCAGCGCCGATGACCCGGACGGTGCCCGAAATCTCGCGCTGCTTACCAATGACGGCCCTTGGCCGGGCGTCACTCCCAAGCCCCTCCCGGACAATGTCACGACCAAGGTTGGCTGACATTTGCCGCGCTTGAGCCCACGCCAAAGGGACCTCGTCACTTAACAAGGAAGTGACAGCAAATTATCACAAACTATGAAACATCTCTTTACAAAGTTGTCATACGTTCGATACCTTCGATTCCGTCAGTCGGCGGTCGCCATCACTGGCCGCCTCACTCCCTCGATAGGTAGGAACAACGTGACAAAAACCAAGACCCTGGCCACAAGCCTGCTGAGTCTGTCCGCTGCCGCAATCCTGGCGCTGGTTGGAACCACCAGCGCCAACGCGGCACCGGCTCAGAACGCAGACTCCAGCGGCGCTGCGGTCAGCAGCCATGTTGTGTCGGACACCGGCGCTGCAGATTACTGGACGCCAGAGCGCATGAAGAATGCCAAGTCCGGCGAAATCCTCGCGGCCAAAGCACTTGACCGTGGCAAGCTCCTCAACTTCGGCAAGGCCCCGGTCACTGAAGCCCCGGGCGCCATCAGCAGCATCGCCGGCCAGCAGGCCACCACCGAATCCAAGACCATCGACCGCAAGGTCAACCAGAGCGAGACGCCGGTCAAGCACATCGGCAAGATCTTCTTCACCCTGGGCGGCTCCAACTACGTCTGCTCCGGCAACTCCGTCACTGCAGCCAACAAGAGCACCGTCTCCACCGCGGGCCACTGCCTCAACGAAGGCCCCGGCGCCTACGCCACCAACTTCACCTTCGTTCCGGCCTACCTCAACGGCTCAGCACCCTACGGGAAGTGGACGGCAAAGGCGCTGTACGCCCCCACCCAGTGGGCTTCCAACGGCAACATGCAGTACGACACAGCGTTCGCCGTCATGAACACCCTCAACGGCCAGAAGCTCGCCGACGTCGTCGGGTCCTCCGGTGTCCAGTTCAACGCCGCCCGCGGCCTGAGCTACAAGGCCTTCGGCTACCCGGCAGGCTCGCCCTTCAACGGCGAATCGCTCAAGAGCTGCTCCGGCAAGGCCGCCAACGATCCCTACAACCCGCAGTTCGCCACGCAGGGTATCCCCTGCAACATGACCGGTGGCTCCTCGGGCGGTCCGTGGTTCATCGGCACCAGCTCCTCCGGCTACCAGAACTCCGTGAACAGCTACGGATACGGCAGCAACTCCACCACCATGTACGGCCCCTACTGGGGCACCGTGATCCAGTCCACCTACAACACCGCAGCAACGGCTTCGTAGCGAACTCTCTTTCGACAGCACGTCCCTGTTAAGTACGTGCGGATAAAGCACGACGGGGGCCGTCCCCTACCGGGGGCGGCCGCCGTTGCGTTGTGGTGCGTGGGCCCTGCCGGGCTCCTCTTCTAGTGGAAGAAGTGGCGTGCGCCGGTGAAGTACATCGTGATGCCTGCAGCGTTGGCTGCGGCGATGACTTCCTCGTCGCGGACGGAACCGCCCGGCTGGACGACGGCGCGGACACCGGCGTCGATCAGGATCTGCAGGCCGTCAGCGAACGGGAAGAACGCGTCGGAGGATGCAACGGCACCGCGTGCGCGCTCAGGTGCGTTGGCACCGCTGGTGTTGGACGCGCCGCCGGCACCTTCGACGTCGGACTCTACCTGCACGCCGAGCGTGTTGGCACGCTCGACGGCCAAGCGGCAGGAGTCCAGGCGGTTGACCTGGCCCATGCCGATACCCACGGCTGCACCGTGGTTGGCGATCAGGATGGCGTTGGACTTGGCAGCACGGCAAGCGGTCCAGGCGAAGGCAAGGTCCGCGAGGGTTGCTTCGTCGGCGGCTTCGCCGGCAGCGAGGGTCCAGTTGGCGGGGTTGTCGCCGTCGGCGTCTACCTTGTCGCTCATCTGGACCAGGACGCCGCCGGAAACCTGGCGCATCTCGGAGGGGTAGCGGCCGTAGCCCTCGGGCAGGGCGAGGAGGCGGATGTTCTTCTTCTTGGAGAGGATCTCCACGGCTTCGGGCTCGAAGTCCGGGGCGATGACAACCTCGGTGAAGATGTCGGCAACCGTGCGGGCCATGCCTGCGGTGACGGTGCGGTTCGCAGCGATGACGCCGCCGAAAGCGGAGACGGGGTCGCAGGCGTGGGCCTTGGCGTGGGCATCGGCGATCGGGTCTTCAGCGTCGGCGGAACCGACGGCTACGCCGCACGGGTTGGCGTGCTTGATGATCGCAACGGCCGGCTCGGCGAAGTCGAAGGCAGCGCGGAGGGCGGCATCGGCGTCGACGAAGTTGTTGTAGCTCATGGCCTTGCCGTGCAGCTGGTCAGCCTGGGCGATGCCCGCCGGGGCTGCCTTGTCCACATAGAGAGCAGCCTGCTGGTGCGGGTTTTCGCCGTAGCGGAGGACCTCGGAGCGTTCCAGGGCCAGGCCCGCGTAGGCGGGCCAGTCGATGATGCCGTCGCCGTCTTCGTCCAGGAACTGGCTGGCAGTCCAGGAGGCAACAGCATTGTCGTAGCTGGCCGTGTGCGCGAAGGCCTTGGCAGCCAGGCGGCGGCGGGTGTTCAGGTCGAAGCCACCTTGTGCTGCGGCGTCGACCACTGCGCCATAGAAGTTGGGGTCCGTGACGATGGCGACGGCGGCGTGGTTCTTCGCGGCCGAACGCACCATGGCGGGGCCTCCGATGTCGATCTGCTCCACCACATCGTCCTGCGCTGCGCCGGACTTCACGGTCTCCACGAACGGGTACAGGTTCACCACCACGAGGTCGAAGGTTTCGATCTCCATGCCCGCGAGGGTGTCCATGTGGGCCGGGACGCGGCGGTCAGCCAGGATGCCGCCGTGCACGCGCGGGTGCAGGGTCTTGACGCGGCCGTCCAGCATTTCCGGGGAGCCGGTGACTTCTTCGACTTCCTTGACCGGGATGCCTGCGGCGGCGATCTTCTTGGCGGTGGAGCCGGTGGAAACGAGGGCGACGCCGGCTGCGTGCAGGCCCCTCGCGAGCTCCTCCAGTCCCGTTTTGTCGTAAACCGAGATCAGTGCACGGCGGATGGGAACACGGTCAAGCTGCGTCAAGCTCACAAAAGTCTCCGTCTTAGTTCGCGTAGATATCGCGGGTGGTGTCGCGGGTGTGGGATACGGAGAGTTTATCGCGTTTCGTTGTTGGTCCCGTTTTGCGTCTTTTAACGCCCCGCTGCGTTGCGAGGCCCACTCTGCATCCCACACCCCGTTTGCGGGGCGCACACCAGGCCCCACAAGCAAACCCCCTGCTTAACCCCCTACGTTGCGAGGCCTGCTCTGCGTGCCACTCGGAGCACGAAAAGCGCACACCAGGCCCCACAAGTTACGCCCCTATGTTGCGAGGCCTGCTCTGCATGCCACTCGGAGCACGAAAGGCGCACACCAGGCCCCACAAGCTAACCCCCTGCGTTGTGGGGCCCACTCTGCATCCCACTCGGGGCACGAAAGGCGCACACCAGGCCCCACAAGCAAACCCCCTGCGTTGTGGGGCCCACTCTGCATCCGAACCGGGGCACGAAAAGCGCACACCAGGCCCCACAGCTCGGGGCAAACAAGACATTACGACGACGGCCCTCGCCACCCGCGCGACACCAACGCATCGCGTATCTTGCGTTCGGCATTAGCCCACCCGCCCTTCATCTGGACTTCGGAGAATTTCAGGACAATCCACCCCAACGCACGAAGCCGATCGTCGCGTTCGATGTCCTTGCCCCACTGCACTGGGTCGGAGCGGTGATGATCACCCTCGTATTCCATGGCAACTTTGTACCCCTTGTACTGGAGGTCCGGCGTCGAGATGTAGCAGCCGTGATCGTCATAAATTGGCTGGGTGACAGCTGGCTCCGGCAGCCCGGCGTCGACGATTTTCAGACGTAGCCTCGACTCCTGGGGCGAATCTACGCCTGCCCGCAGCAATGGCAGAATTTCCCGGGCCATCCGGATCCCCTTGACCTTCGGGCGACGGTCAATAACTTCCTGGATGGCTTCGATTGAGGACAACGGATTTTCTCCGGCCAGCAATGAATCGCCTGCTGCTACAAGCGACGACCTCCCCATGTGCCTCGTCAGATCCACCCATGTCCATTCCGGCGACGTCAGTTGAACTCCGTTAGACACACGAACGTCCCGGGCAAGCAGCGGAGCCCGATGTCCTATCACTCCCCGACGCTTGACCCTCCCGATCTCTTGCCTGCGTGTTACGTGGATCAGTCCATTGTTCCCCTCTTCCTCGAGGTAGATGGGGAGCGGCATGGACCACAACAACGCTGCGGTGACATGGCTGACTGCACAGCGCGGAGTGACAGCAGTGTGCAGCCGCCCGAGCAGTTCGAGGTCGCGTTCGTTTGCCCTGGCGATACGGATGCCACGGCTCGGCGTCACAAGTTCTTTCGTCTGGAGTCGCCACCGTGGCACGCCGGAAGCGTAAGCGTCGGCGACGAGGAAGCCTTGAGGGTCGACATTCAGAGGCAAAGGAGTGAGATTCCGCATGGGCCCATGCTTGCCGGAAACGATGGCCCGCATTCGGTTATCCACAGAAATCGCCAGCTGAGGCGCTCCTGACCATTCCTCCACAGGCGTTGCGGGGCCCACTCTGCGCCCCAAAACCCACACCAACCACGCAGAACAGGCCTCACAACATAGGGTTGATCCATGGAAGCCACCGAGGTCGTTCTTGTTGCCGATGTAGGGAAGAGCCGTTGCCGCGTGGAGTTGCGCAGCGGTTCGGAGTTGCTGGGCGCGGCCGACCAGCACGGCTTCCCCGGGGTGCACGTGGACAACGGACCCACCCTGGCGTTCGAGCTCCTCCTCGAGACGGTCAGCCTTTTACCACCGGGCCTCCCCGTCAGCACGTTGACAGGAATTGGCGCCGCAGTGGCCGGCGTCGAAGCATCCGCCGAAAAGTCCCAGGAACTCGCCACCATGTTGGCCCGGAGATTCAGCGTTCCCGCGGCGGTCCTTTCGGACGCCACGGCCGCCCAGCTCGGTGCTCTCCAGGGAGCACCGGGGACCACGCTCATCGTGGGTACCGGCGCCGTGGCTTTCCGTTTCGACGAAGCCGGCATCCTGCACCGGGCCGACGGCTGGGGACCCTACCTTGGCGATCGCGGCAGCGGACGATGGATCGGCCAGCAGGGTCTGCAGGCAGTTCTTGAAGCGCACGACGGCGGCCCGGCCACGACGTTGTCGGCTGCGGCCGGCGCTCTGGTCGAGTCGCCGGACATGCTCCCGGGCTGGCTCGCTGCCAACGAAAACCCTTACCGGGCCATGGCCCGATTCGCGCCGCTGGTTCTGCACGCCGCGGAGGCGGGTGACGCCGTCGCACATGACATCATCGGCGAGGCGTGCCGCATTCTGACCCGCACGGTGAAGCTCGCGTCGGGCGGTGACAGCGGCAGCACGCCGCGCGTGGCGATGCTCGGCGGAGTGGTGGGATCGGAGTTCTTCGCGGCGCTCTTGCGGAAGTCCCTCGCTTCGGCTGGGATTGAGGTGGTGGCCCCGCTCGGCGATGGCTTGGACGGTGCTGCCCTCGCTGCGACGCGCCGCGGGCTCATCCAGGAAAGGTACATCCACCGTGACGGAACAAACTGGCCCGACTGACGCCGACAAACTTGCGGGCCTGCGCACGGAACTCGCCGGGTTGGCGACCGAGGCCACGGCAGAGGGCTTGGATAATCTGGACATCCTGGGCACCGAAGAACTCGTTGCGGCCATGCTTGCCCACAGTGCAGGAGTACACGCCGCAGTTGAGGCCGCGAGTCCGGCCATAGTTCAAACGGTCGACGCCGTTGCGGAGCGACTCCAGCGCGGCGGCCGCCTCTTGTATGTGGGAGCCGGAACGGCCGGGCGTCTGGGTGTGCTCGACGCGAGCGAGTGTCCGCCGACGTTCGGCACCCCGCCGGGACTCGTCGTCGGACTTATTGCCGGCGGCGTGCAGGCCATCCAGAAGCCGGTGGAGTACGCGGAAGACAACGCAACGGCGGGCGCACGCGACCTGCACGATATCAACGTGACCGAAGCCGACGCCGTCGTGGGTATTACGGCCTCGGGCCGGACGCCTTACGTGATCGGCGCGCTGGAAGAAGCACGGAAGCGGGGCGCGTTTACGGCGTCGCTGGCGTGCAACAAGGGCTCGGCGGTGAGCCATCTGGCGGACGCCGCGATTGAGGTTGTTGTGGGTCCGGAGTTTATTGCGGGCTCCACCAGGCTGAATTCGGGCACCGCCCAGAAGCTTGTCCTGAACATGATCAGCACGTTGGTGATGGTGAAGCTCGGCAAGACCTACGGGAACCTCATGGTGGACCTGCGTGCCACGAACGAGAAACTGTTGGCCCGATCGCAACGGACGGTCCAGCACGCCACCGGAGTGTCGGCCCAGGAAGCTGCCACTGCTTTGGACTCTGTTGGCGGTTCCGTGAAGGCCGCCATTTTGGTGCTCCTGACGGGCATCGAGGCTGGTCAGGCCAAGGGCGCTTTGGAAGAAGCCGGCGGTTTCCTGCGGAGGGCCATCGAGAACCAGAAGTAACGCGGACTTCCGCTCCGTGCACAGCGCATAAAGTTGCATGCAGGAGGCCCAATGAATACATACACAGCCGTGCCCAGCGGCGAACAAGTTGTGCAGGAACTGCCGTGGCGGTGGAAGGTCCAAGGGCGGATTTTCGTGATCGGCGGGCTCGGGTTCATGTTCGACGCCTGGGATGTCACGCTCAACGGCATCCTGATTCCGCTGTTGTCCAAGCACTGGTCGCTGCAACCGACTGACGCTGCGTGGATCGGCACGGCCAACCTGATCGGCATGGCTGTGGGTGCGTTCGCGTGGGGCACCATTGCTGACACCATTGGACGCAAGAAAGCTTTCACGGCGACCCTCCTGATTTTCAGCATCTTCACGGTCCTGGGTGCTTTTGCGCCGGACATCGTATGGTTCTGCATCTTCCGCTTCATGGCCGGCTTCGGCTTGGGCGGCTGCATCCCCGTGGACTACGCGCTGGTGGGTGAGTTCACGCCGCGCAAACAACGGGGCAAAGTGCTGACAGCCATGGACGGGTGGTGGCCGATCGGTGCTGCGCTCTGTGGTTTCGTCTCCGCCGGCCTGGTTGCTGCCTTCGGTGATTGGCGGCTCACTATGCTGATCATGGTGCTGCCCGCGCTGCTCGTTTTCTGGGTTCGGCGTTCCGTTCCCGAGTCTCCCTTGTTCCTGATTCGAGCGGGCCGCCGACAGGAGGCTGCGGCGGTGATTGACGGTTTGGTGGACGCCACTGGCGCCACCCCGAGGGCCTACAGCTTGCCCGAACCGCAGGCCGCGCCGCGCCTCTCCCCCGGCAGTGCGTGGGCGCAACTGCGCGGGATCTGGCAGTTCAATTGGAAGATTACGACCGCGGCCTGGGCGCTGTTCTTCAGCATCCTGTTGGTCTACTACTTGTCGCTCACGTGGATGCCGCGCATTCTCATCGGTGCAGGATTCGAGGAGTACAAGGCGTTCGTCACGACGGCGAGCATGGCCGCCGTCGGACTTCTGGGCGTGGTGGTCGCGGCGCTGCTGGTGGAGCGGGTGGGCCGCAAGTGGATCCTTGCCATCACCGGCCCGCTGTCCGCGCTGACGCTGGTGATCGTGGCGTTCGTGGTGGATGTGCCATCGGCTGCCGTGTTCTGGCTCCTGGTGTTCGGCTTCGTTGTCCAGGTGGCCATCCCGGTCCTCTACGCCTACGTGTCTGAGCTGTACCCGACCGAACTTCGCGGCTCGGGCTTCGGTTGGGCTTCGACGTTCTCCCGCATCGGCGCCGGCTTCGGCCCGCTGGTGTTTGCCTCGTTCTTCTGGCCCGAGTTTGGGTTGGCGCAGTCGTTCGCGATGGCTGGCGGGTTGGTTCTGCTGTCCGTGCTGTGGATGGCATTCTTCGCCCCGGAAACGAAACAGCGCGTCCTCTCCTAACCCCCTCCCGTACCCAACTAGGGGACAGCACATGCTCCAATGAGCCCTCATTGCGACGCTTGCTGTCCCCTACTTGGGTGACCAGCCGCGTTGTTCGAGCGCCCGCCGAACCTTGGCAACCGCAGATCTTGCGCCGGTGGACATGTGGCGCTTGGAGATTCTCACAAGAATCCATCCGGCACGGCTGAAGTCTTCTTCGCGGGCTATGTCTTTCACGATCTGCTCCGGATCCGAGTGGCCCTCGCCCTCGTATTCAACGGCAACGCGCTGCTCGCGATAAGCCAGATCCGGTTGACGTACGACGCCGGGACTCAGTTCCGTGGGCACGTTGACTTCCGCTGTGGGCAACCCAGCCCACTTCAGTGCCAGCCTGAGCCTCGTTTCGGGGGCGGAGTCGGAACCCACGCATGCTTGTTCCAAAGCTAACCGGGCCTTGCGGATTCCAGGTGTCCCCCAGTGACGGTCGAGCATTTCTTCGAGCTCATCCATGGTGCAGTAGGGCGAACTGCGTCCCTCGAATTCCGGTCTGGGAATGCGGATTAAATGGTCGGCCACGACTGTGATCTCGTCGATGTCCATTTTCCGGGCGCAGTCCAGCCATGTCCGAGCCCGGCTGGTGATAAACAGGCCCTCGTGAACCACAATCTCGTCGTCGAAAAACTGGCCCTTATGCCCAATAACTCCCCGTCTTCTTGACCTGCCCATGCTGTCCGGCCTTGAAATGTGGATCCCAGGGCTGTTGCTTCCCGGCAGGAACCCCGGAAACTCCCACAGAAGGAAGGCTGTGGCGTGGGATGCCGCTGAAAACGGCGTGACGCGAGTCAGAGGGCGAACACGATCCACAAGAGAGAGATCGTCAATAGAACCAGGGACAAAGATTTGACGGCTTGGCGAGTCCAGATCTCTGTAGCGTAGACGCCCAACTGCTACACCGGCGTCGAGCGCTTCCTGCCTGGTAAACGATGTCGAGGACAAAGGTGTAGGCAACTGCCGAGGAGTCTTCATCCCCCATGCTGACAAATTTGCCGCGGCCGTGCTCCGTTATCCACAGGCCGTCAGTAGCGTGCGGATACTGCGGGACAGCACATGTCCTATTGAGCCCGCACTGCGACGTTTGCTGTCCCCTAGTTGGGCGCGGGCGCGGGGTTGGGTGCGGCGTGCTACTTGGGTGAGGCGGCTGCGGCGAGGTCCCTCAAGGTCTGGACCAGCAGGCGGCGCTCCACTACCTTGATGCGCTCGTGCAGGGTTTCCTCGGAGTCGGTCGGCTCGATAACAACGGCTTCCTGCGCAATGATGGGCCCGGTGTCCACGCCTGCGTCGGCCCAGTGAACGGTGCAGCCCGTGACTTTCACGCCGTATGCAATGGCATCGCGAACTCCGTGGGCGCCCGGGAAGGACGGGAGCAGCGCGGGGTGTGTGTTGACGTACTTGCCGTCGAAAGCGTTGATGAAGTCTTCGCTGACGATCCTCATGAACCCGGAGGACACCACGACGTCCGGCGCGTAGGACAGCACCTTGTCGCGCAGTGCGGTGTCCCATTCAGCACGGGTTTCAAAGGAGTTGAAGTTGACCACGAAGGTCTCAATGCCGGCTTCGTCGGAGCGCTCCACCCCGTACGTATCGGGGCGGTCGGCGCCCACAGCGGCGATCTCGACATCCAGTTCACCCGACGTCACGGCGTCGATGACTGCCTGGAGATTGGAACCGGTACCGGAGACGAGGACAACAATGCGCATTGCACTAGCTTATGGGCGGCTCGCGTAGGCTGGAAAACATGAATCCCGACGTCGGTCCCAAGCCGAGCCAGCAACCCCGCTCCGAGGCCGAAAAGTCCGCCCTCGGCAAGACCCAGATCCTCTTCCGTGCCTTCCTTTTGACGGCGTTGGGTGCGTTCTTCGTGTTCTCCCTGAACGTGAACTACGTGTGGTTGAGCGCCATTCTGACGCTCGCGGGTTTGGTGCTGGGGATCGTCGTCTTGGTTCGCACGCTGAAGTACAAGCACCCGCGCCTGATTCTTTTCGGGACAATCTCGGGCTTGGTAGTCACGGCCGTGATGTGCCTGCTCATCCTGACGTCGGCGCTCTTCTTCAACCAGGTCAGCACGTACCAGGACTGCTCACGCGGGGCGCTGACGGAATCCGCCAAGACCCAGTGCTTGACGCAGCTCGAGAACTCCATGCCGGGCCCGCTCCGCTAAGCCTGTTCGCTGGAGTAGCCCGCACTAACGGAAGTGGACCCGCTTAGGCGTGTTCGTCGTCGTACGCTGCTTCGTCGAGGTTCGCCTCGCGCTGCTTCTGGCTGCGTTCCAGCCACGGCCCCACTGCGTAGCCAATCACGACGCCGATACCCACTTCCGCGGCCAGCCAGACTGCCGTCCACAGCGGGTGGGGTCCGATTTCCGTGAGCCGCCCAATACCGGCCGAACCGCGGGCGATCCACGCCAAGGCACCGCCAAGGAGCCCCGCAACTGCGCCAATGAACGCACCCAGGAACAGGGTTGAGACGGCGGCCGTGAACCATCGGGCTTTGATCTTGATGGAGAGCCACTCGTCAAAGTGGTTCTCGCCTTCGCGGAGGAACCACCAACCCGCCAGGATGCCGGCCACGACGGGCAGCGCGAGTGCCATGGCGCCGGCGTCGAGTTGTCCTGCGGGGAGGGCGCCGAGGACCGGGACGGCCGGGAGCGGTCCGACCGCCGTGCCCAGCGGACCCGCGGTCGATCCTACGCCGAGCGAGAAGCCCGCGCCTGTGGACCATGAAAGCGCGAAAATGACGAGGTTCGGCAGGAAGCCCAGCTGCGCGATGGTGAGCACGGCTCCGCCGAGGGCGCCGGCTTGGATGCCTTCGTAAACGGCGATGATGTCCGTCCAGTGCCACACGATGGTGACGGCCAGCAGCACCGCGGCCAACGAGACCGAAGCCATGGCCGCGACGAAACCGGCCTTCAGCGCTGAGCCCACGTAGGAGCCCGCCCAACGCGAATGCTGGCTGGTCTTCGCGAGCCAGGCAACGGCGTCGACGCCGATCAGGCGGCTCCACGAGCCGGCCTCTCGTCGGGCGCCCACGATCATGCCCAGGCCGAACGAAACCAGCGGGATGGTCATGGCGAACCAAAGGTTGATGACCACTTCAGGGGTGCGGCACACGAAGCCGGTGGCGGCCCCGAACGCTGCGTACACAACGAAGGCGCCGAGGAACGCCTGCCACAGCTGGTCGGTGTAGGAGGCCCGGGCAAGCCGACGACCCGCGCGCCATGCAAGCAGGAACGGAATGAGCGTCAGACCCAGCGGAATGAGGGACAGCAGACCCGAGCCCGGCTGGGCTGCAGTACCGATATTCACGTGCGCCAGCTCCAACGGAACACCGTGGATCAGCAGCCAGGCCTGTCCGCCCAAACGCGCCAAAGAGTCGACATTCCGGTCCTGGAAACCATCAGTGGCCCACACCCCCACCAGCGGCAACACCACAATGATGGCCGAAATGAACGCTGCCTGCGCCGCTTCCAAACCACCCTGCAGCCAAAGGGGCATCGGGAGGCCACGGTTTCCGGTCTGATCAGCGCGCAGTTTCATCGTGATCTATCGTGCCACGGCAGGCCGCTCCCACCCCGCAGGCGCCCCTGAAATACCGCGAATTCCAGCGCTTTTTCCACGGAGCCGCCGTAAAATGGGAGGTGTTCTCCCGGGGCACGGAGCCCTCAGCGACCACCTCAGCTCCGCCTCACCTGCACAGACTTTGAAAGGCCCGGAAACAATCGAAGCCGGGAACTAGGAGCGGCCAATGGATAGGTGTCACAACTCATAACAGAAAGTCGTACTAGCAGCTGGTGCAGCCGCCAACGGATTCTCTCCATAGGCTGCACCAGCCTTCTTTTGTCCCCCACCCTGTGCCTCCCCACCTTGCGCCGAGGGGCGACTTTTTGTCCCCTCCTTGCGCCGAGGGGCGACATCTCGGCACTTTGGGGCTCGCTTTAGTGCCGAGAGCTAACCCCTCGCCAAGAAAAGTACGACGGCGGGCGGCCGGGTTGAGCACGCCCGCCCCCGCCGAGGGGCGACATCTCGGCACTTTGGGGCTCGCTTAGTCCCGACAGCTAACCCCTCGCCAAGAAAAGTACGACGGCGGGCGGCCGGGTTCCGCGCATGCTCACCCCCGCCGAAGGGCGACGTCTCGGCACTTGGAGGGCTCTCTTTACTGCCGAGAGCTAACCCCTCGCGAAGAAGTCCACACCCGACACGTATTCCATGGCCTCCACGAACTTCGGATCGCCCATCCTTGCGTAGGCTTCCTCCTCGTTGAGTTCGGCGATCCGGCAGTGGATCCACCAGAGATTCCCCAACGGATCCCGAACGCGGCCCACTTTTTCTCCCCAGAACATCTCCGTCATGTTCGTAACCGCAGTGGCACCGGCGGCGAGGGAGGCGGCGAAGGAGGCGGCGCCGTCGTCGACGTAGACCCGCAGGAAAGCCGGAGTCGGAGGCCAATCGGGGCGGGAGTCGAAGGCGAGGATGTTCGAGTCACCGATCTTCGCTTCAGCGTGCCCGATCGACCCATCCTCCATCGGGACACGGAACGCCTCCTTGGCGCCGAACGCGGCCGTGATGAAATCGAGGAGATCCGGGGTGCTGCGCGAGATGATCCAGGGCTCAACGGATCGATATCCGGCCGGGATGACAGGGACTCCTTCGGAGCGTGTCACCGGAGTCATCGCCTTGACCTCATCCGGGACCGGCGCATCCGGCTGACCGGTCATATGCCGTCGGAGGGATTCGACCGCGTATTCCATTCCTGCAGCGTATTCCGGGGCATCCCAGCGGCGGGCTGCTTCGTCGTCCGAGACGTCCTCCATGTGCGACATGATCCACCAGACGTTCCCCAGCGGGTCCTGGATCCGGGCGCCGCGGTCACCCCAGGCGCTGTTGTCGAGGACCGAAACCGCGGTGGCACCCGCGGCGAGGGCGGCGTGGAAGGCGGCATCGGCGTCGTGCGTGTAAAGGCGAAGGTACGACGGCGTGACGGGCCAGTGCGGTCGGCTGTCGAAAGCGAGGACTACTGAATCGCCGATCCGGGTCTCCGCATGCCCGATTGTCCCGTCCTCGCCGACAACGCGGTCGATCTCCTCCGCGCCGAACGCCGCTGTGAGGAACTCGAACAATGCGTTTGTGTCGCGGGTGATGAGCCAAGGACTGACGCTGGAATAGCCGGTAGGGACTGTGCTGATGCTCGGGCTTGTCGCGGTCATGACTGTGTCCTCTTCGTCGGGAGTTCAGTACTTTCAGGCTACGACTCATTGAGGTCAGGAACCGTCCGGAATTGTGACTCCATCCGCGCCGAGAGGCGACGTCTCGGCACTTTGAGGCGTTCTTACTGCCGAGAGCTGACCCCTCAAGTGCGCGCCCGCTAAAGCTGGGGCCCGTAGATGAACTCCTTGGCGTGGTTGACGGCCTTCTTGAAGGCGTCGTTCCTGAGCGTCATCTGCTCCCCTCTGGCCCCTGCGCTGGGTTCCAAGAACGTTGTGGGGCCGGGCCGAAGCATCCAGATGTCTCCAGCTGGCGGGAGGTAAAACACGCCGAAGGAGCGATGCTCGGGGTCGTCAGTCCAGATGGGCACCACGGCAACCGCAGCGCCGGTGTCCGGGTTGATCCACTGGGCTCGGGGCATCGGTTGTTCGTGGACCTCGGGGTCCAGGAATGGCGCCGTTCCCCTCCCCCAGCGTTTCTCGAACCGTTCGTAGAACGCGGGAATGATGTGGCCGTCGTAGGGACGCCAGGCACTCATGAATGGCTCCTTGGTGTTCTGGGGATTCGCGACGAAGGTTCCCAACGGGTTGGACTAAACGACAACGGCGGCTGCACCCGGTCCCCCTCGGCAGACGCAGCCGAAGGGGCACGTTCGCTCCGGTGAACCCTTACCTTCACCGGCGTTCCGGGCACCCGGACGGGTATGCCCGAGCGCGCACGATCGTAAGCCGCCCGCTTCCCTGGGTCCGAAAAAACGACGTACGCCTGCATGATGGTGTGCAGTTCCTGGAGGTCGGCCGCGGAGGTGGTGTCACCGTCGTCGACCTTTTGGCGTGTGTCCGGGTGGTGGGTCCGAAGCAGCGTGCGGTAGGCGCGCGTGATCTCGCGGGTCGTCGCGTCCGGCGAGACGTGGAGAGTGGCGTAGTGGTCAGGTTGGGTGCTCACTGCTGGTTCCGGTTTCTGCTGCGGATTTGGAGATGGCCCCCGGCTGAACCGGGGGCCATCACTCGGGAGACGACGTCGGGGGCCGCTTTTATGTGCGCTAATAAACGCTGTGACGTGGCGCGAAGCCTGCGCCCAACTATCCGCTGCGGCCGCTTCCGTCGTTCCCGGTCCGGCGTCCGCTGGTCAGCCACCCCCGGGTGAGCCTTCCAGCGGACGGACGGGATCAGGCGTTGATTTCCTGCCTCTGCCCATTGGAGGTGATTTCGATGCGGCGTGGCTTGGCCTTCTCGGCGACGGGAATCCGGAGAGTCAGGACACCGGCGTCGTAGTGGGCCTGGATGCCATCGGTATCGAGGGTGTCGCCCAGGATGAGTTGCCGGCTGAAGACGCCCTGGGGGCGTTCGGCGGCGATCATCTCGGTGTTCTCGCCCGCGGGCGACTTGCGCTCGGCCTTGACCGTGAGGACGTTCCGTTCAACATCCAGATCCACGGTCTCCGGATCTACCCCTGGCAAGTCGAAGGCTACAACGAATTGTCCGTCCTCCTGCCATGCATCCATCGGCATTCCGGCCGGGCGTGCTGTTGTGCCAAAAACCTGTTGGGCGAGCCTGTCGAATTCGCGGAACGGGTCAGTGCGCATCAGCATGTGGTTCTCACTCCTTTGATCTTGATGCTGATTCTGTTGTTCGTACCAGCCCATCCGATCTGTGGTGGCTGGTATAGATTTTTTATAACACCAGTGAAAGAGTGGAGGCAAGTAATTTTTCGGGAGATTTTGGAGGGCTTTGATGGCAGCCTCGGATGGCACGACTGCCGCTGAAGAGTACGACGGCGGCCTGGCTGCTTCCGCGGCGGACGGCACCTATGAACGTGGCCGGGACGCTCGCGGAGTCTATGCAATCTCGGTGGCGGCGGAACTCGTTGGCACGGGACAACAGAACATCAGGCAGTACGAGCGCAAAGGGCTGGTAACCCCGGAAAGGACCGACGGCGGCACCCGGCGCTTCAGCGAGGACGACCTCATGACGCTTCGCAGGATCGGGGTGCTCCTGGATGAGGGGCTGAACCTGGCCGGCGTGAAGCTGGTGCTCGAGTTGGAGGCGGAGAACCGGGGGCTGACGGAGGACAACCGGGGGCTTGCTGACGACAACCGGGAGTTGCGGGCTGACAACAAGGGGCTGCGGAAGGATTTGAAGCGGGCGCGCGGTGGGGAAACCATCAACATTATGTAGCCAGGCAACTCCTTGCACCGGGCATCATAACAGGGGGGGAGACTGAGCAGGGTCGATGAAGTCTAAGCCTTGCGCTTGGGTCCTTTCGGAAGCTCCACCCATCCAACAGGGTCACGTCAGATGCTCGACCGGCGCGATCCCAGGCCGATCCGCGTGATTAACCTCGCAAATGACGCGGTATCCTGCTTTCACCCGAGAAAACTGCTTCCAAACTGTTAGACCGTCGACGTCCGGACATGCGGAAAACTCTTCAACAAAAGTTACGTGAAGCCAACTCGCGATGGGGATTTCAGTAAGGTCGCTAGAGGCCGCTCCGCCGAGCCTATTATCCCTCAGATGCGGTCGTTGCTTGAAGTGGGCGTACGAAAACAGCATGCCAGCGAGAAAAGACGTACCGCCAAATCGAACCTCCTTGCAGAATTCTGCGGCCCGAAACCATGCATGACCCTCAAAAATAGCCCTCGAAAACCAAGCGCGACCAACGAAGAGGCATCCATCGAATTGTGCATTCATAGCAAAGTGCGCTTTTCGCATGTTCGTCGTGCCACCAAATACAGACTGATTGAAATCAATCTTTTTCAAAAAATGACATTCTGAAAAGTCAACACTTTCTAGGTAGCATCTGGATAAATCGAAAGACATTCGCGACCAAGAGTTTGGATCATCAAGCGGACGTCGAGTGCCGCGAGCAATCGAGGAAAGTATTGCCCGGCGCACTTCCAACTCCTCCCCACGGGAACTAGTGGCGTAAAGGTGAGCAGTCTTTGCTCGAGACTCCCTGTAAGGATCTATAACATGGGGAAACCTAAGGGGAGTCTGTTCGGGACGTGGAAGCATTTCTCTAGGCACTTGTGGAGGTGAGGGGATTTCCTCGTGCACACCTTTAGCGTTGGCTTCTCTGCACTGCATGGGAGTTCTAAGGTACGCGCAAAGTAAATCAACACATTGCTGCCGGTTCTCAGACCATTCATCCGCTAGAGCGGCCAAGGCATAAACTCCACCAATTCTCGTGGCTGACCGCTCCGACCCTAACATTTCCGCAGCTTGAGAAAATCGTTCACTGAAATGCTCGGCTGTCTTGAGTTTAGCTTCACGGTGTTCGATGGCCAGCCTTTCATCGGCTTGCACGTGCCCTCTATATCGAAGAACTGTGAAGGCAATGAAGAGAACACCACCAAATAGCCCTGCCGCTATGGTGATCGCTGGAATTCGCGGAACCACTGATGACGCATCATTGCCCATGGGCGCAATATTTTCCACGGTATAAAATTCCGTTTGATGAAATGCGAAAGCATAAAATACCAAGAAAAGTGTGGAACATCCGGAAGCCACTAATATCATCAGTTGAAGCGTCCCGAAACGCCGCCGACCATTATAATGCGCTGTATCGGAAGTAGAAATTGACCATACCAGTACGGCAATCGTAAGGAGCGCCGTCAGCAGTATTGCCCCACCAATCGGTGAGCCATAAACTTGCGCGGTATTATTGATTGGAACCTCCTGTAGTCGCAGCACCTGTCGCCGCCTATAACCATACAAATCATCGCTTGTAGGGGCCATCTGGCGCGGGCTCTTGAGCATCGCATTCCACCCACGTCCAGTCGTGAGTTTATGACTCATTACATGAAATACTGTGCCGCAACGGACAAGCTACACGCCACCCCGCTTGTGGGCTATGAATAACTTTCACCAGGCAGGGAAGCGTCGATGCTGAATTGTCTCGCCCTAGAAGATCGCTGTCATTCCGCCCCAGCCTTGGCCGATCGTCAACGAGAGAGGCCACGCTGGTCCTCCGCTGCCCGCGAAGAGCACCAGTTCTCCGGCCGAGCCGCGGGCAAGGATGTCAGCCTTGCCGTCGCCGTTGAAGTCGCCCGGAGCAACGATCGTGTTCATGACATTCCAGCCCTGCCCGATCTGCCGCTGCGACAGCCATCCGCCGTACCCGTTGCCCGGGTAAAGCCACAGAATGCCAGCACCGTCGCGGGCCGCGACGTCCGCTGTTCCGTCGCCATTGAAGTCGCCGACGCCATTGATCCCGGACATACCAGCCCAGCCGGTCCCTATCTGCGTCCTGGTTAACCATCCGCCGGCGCCGTTGCCGGGGTAAAGCCACAAAGCCCCCGCAGCGTCGCGGGCCGTGACGTCGACTTTGCCGTCACCGTTGAAGTCGCTGGCAGCAGTCAGCGCAGTCATGCCCGACCATCCCGAACCAGCCTGAACTCGGTTCAACCACCCGCCGGAGCCATTACCCGGGTACAGCCAAAGGGCACCAGCACTATCGCGTGCCAACACGTCTGCGTTGCCGTCGCCGTTGAAGTCACCGGGAGCGATCAACGCCGTCATGCCGTTCCATCCTGAGCCCACCTGCAACGTCGGCAACCAACTGCCGGCCCCATCTCCTGGGTAGAGCCAAAGTGCGCCTGCTGCATCCCGGGCCAGCACATCCGTCTTTCGGTCTCCGTTGAAGTCGTTCTTGACCGGGGCAGGAACCGTTGCGTCGATGACCGTCACAGTGTTGCTGCCCTTGTTGGCGATGTAGGCTTTTCGGCCGTCCAAGTCGAAGGCGACGGCTACGGGGTTACTGCCGGTCCGGACCGTGGTGGTGGCGTTGGCGTGATCGATGATAGTCGCTCCCCCTGCCAGGTTGGGACTGTACACCTTGCCTTGATATCTGTCCCCCGCCATGATTCCCGACCCACCGCTTGTACCAACCTCTGCAATCCTCTTCCTGGTCTCCACGTCGAAGACCAGCACAGAACCACCTTGGCTGCCGTTGGAAGACGCGACGTAGACCCGGCTGTTGCCATCCGTATAAACATCTCCAAGCTTCTTGAATGTCTCAAAGACCGTAGTTGGAGTATTTGAATACCAGTCGATAGTGACTACTGCAGAGCCATTTTTTCCAACGGTTGTGGCATAGGTGTCGCCGTGGAAGCGATTTGATGCCACCCCCTGCACTGGCGCCCCGAGATCAACTGTGGTTTTGGCATTGGTTGCTCCGTCTATCACGGTCACGGAGTTACCGTTAGCGACATATACCTTCCTGGTATTTGTATCGACGGACATATCCCGGGGCGGTGCCGGTAGAGTCAGAGTCGTGGGGGAATCACCGCCGCTGAGGACGGTAATTCCCGTCTTGAACGCTACATAAACTTTGCCGTTCGCATTGTTGGCCAGAATCTGGCCCGGGTTCACCCCGGTGGGGTAGGTTCGCACTATCTGGTTGGTCTCGCCGTTGATGAGAGCTACAAACCCAGGTTTACCCTCGCCGGTGGAAACGCTCACGTAAGCCCATGCTTGATGAATTGCCACGTCCTGAGGCACGCCGCCCACATCCAGCGTGATGACATTCCGCGTCACCGGGTTGATGATCGACAAGCCCGAGTCTGTGGCAACATACACCTTATCGGCGTGGTGCTCGCCAACAGCCACCGCGTGCGGGGCAGCCCCCACGGGCACGTCAGCGATAACAACATCAGCCTCAGCCGGCGACCCCACCAGCAACGAAACGGCTAGCGCACCGATGACGGCGAGCGTCGCCGTCGTCCGCTTTCGACCCAACTTTTTCAATCTGGACACAGTAGAATCAGACGCGACAGAACCCAAGGGGACCCCCAGAAAATGAGACGCGACTGCCGCGTCGATGAGCGGAGTCTACAGCCTTCCCAGCTAACTCAAAGAATCGCCGTCATCCCGCCCCACCCCGTCCCAACGCGGGAAGCAGAGGGCCACGCGGAACCGCCGGCACCGGAATACAGCCACAGCTCGCCGGCCGCGTTCCGCGCGAGGATGTCGGCCCGACCGTCGCCGTCGAAATCGCCCGGGCCCACCAGGGAGTTCATGCCGTTCCACCCTTGGCCGGTGGCTTGTCGGGGCAGCCATCCGCTGATTCCAGTGGGCGGATAAAGCCACAGGGTTCCCGCACTGTCCCGGGCCACGAGGTCAGTAACGCCGTCGCCGTTGAAGTCATCAGCGCCGGTGATCTCAGTCATGCCCGACCATCCGGACCCGACCCACATCCGAGGCAGCCAGCCGCCCTGGCCGTCGCCACGGTAGAGCCACAGAGCGCCACCGCGGTCGCGGGCCACGACGTCACCAAAGCCATCACCGAAGAAGTTGATGGGCTCGATGGCGCTCATTCCTTCCCAGCCGCTGCCCACCAGAACCCGGGTTCCGAACCCGCCGGCACCGTTGCCGGGGTAGAGCCACAGCAGTCCACCGCCGTCGCGGGCCATGACGTCGGCGGTGCCGTCGCCGTTGAAGTCGCCGGGGGCAACAAGAGCGTTCATGACGTTCCAGCCCTGCCCCGCTTGGACCCGCTGGAGCCATCCGCCGGACCCGTTGCCGGGGTACAGCCACAGGACACCGGCAGCATCGCGAGCCAGCACGTCCGCGGCGCCGTCACCGTTGAAGTCATTCTTGAGCGGGGCCGGCACGGTGCCGTCGATGACGGCGACGGAGGCGCTGCTGTTGTTGGCAACGTATACCTTGCCGGTCGCGGGGTTGACCGCGGCACCCAATGGATCTTGCCCCGTGAACACTGCCGAGGCGGAGTTGTCACCATCAACCACCGTGACTCCCCGGCCGCTCAGCAAGGCGTAGGCCTTATTCCCGGCCGCGTTGACCACAATGTCCTTGATCCGGGACGGCGTTCTGAGTTCAGCTACTTGAGTTTGCGTGGCCCCGCTGATGACGTGCACAAACCCGTCAATGCCATCGCTGTCTCCAGCAACATAGACGGTGTTGGTCACAGGATTCACGGCCAGCTTGCCAACAAAGTTGTCGGTGGGAATCGCTGCCGTGACGGTGTCGGTCACGCCATCGATCACGCGAACGCCCGCACCGTATCTGCCGAGCGTGGTGAAGTAGATCTTGTTGGTGGCCTCGTTGATTGCCAGGTCAAGGATGCCGCCGGCTCCGATGGTGATGGTCGAGGTCACCACCCCGCCCGTCCCCAGGACCCGGATGGTTCCACCGGACAGGATGTAGACCTTGCCGGTGGTCGTGTTCACTGCGATGTCCTGCGCACCCGCAGCGAGCGCCACCGATGATGTTGTCAGGGCCGCACCGTCGATCACTGTCACGCCGCTCTTGACGCCGACGTACGTCTTGTTGGTCACCGGGTTCACTGCCACTGCCCCTGGGGAAGCGCCTACAGGTACCGATGTCACTGCTCTGGTGGCGCCGTCAACCACGGCCACAGCTCCGCCGATCTCGCTGACGTAAACCTTGTTGGTTGTTGGGTTCACGGCGACGTCCACGGGCATGTCACCTGTGTAGAGCTGACCGTCGGAGCTTCCGCCGGCCAGCACCTGAACTCCATCGGATGAGACCACGTAGGCCTTGTTCGACAGGGGGTTCACGGCGATTCGCCCCGGGCGTTCACCGACGGGCACGATGTCCGTAACAGCATCAGCCGCGGCCGGCGGGAGTGGCGAACCAACTGTTCCCAGCAACAGAGCCAGGCCCAAGCCGACGGCGACTGACCCCGCCGCTGCCCGACGCCGTCGTCGTACGTTTACTCCCCCAAGCGCGCGCGAACTATCCCCAGCAGCAACCATGGCAAAACCCCCAGAACTTTCGACGCCCAGCACGTCGGATACCGGAAGTCTACGCGGGCGCTCAGACAAAACAGAGAACCACCTGTTAACCAACTCTTCCTCCACAGGCCACCCGTTCTAACCCGCCCCGCCAACCGCTCAGACGACCGTGGAAGGCGTGAGGATCGCAATCGTCGCCGAATCATTCCTGCCATTGATGAATGGGGTAACCCACTCCATCCTGCGGGTGCTGGAGCATCTGCAGGAGCGCGGGGATGAGGTGATGGTGATCGCGCCGTCGACGTCGGACACTGATGTTTCGAGCGTCGAGAAGGGTGCGTATGTGCACCGGCTTCCTTCGGTGCCGCTGGCCGGTTACGCGAATGTGCGGGTTGCGTTGGGTGGTGTGAATCGGGTCAAGCGAATCCTTGCCGATTTCTCCCCCGACGTCGTTCATCTCGCTTCCCCGTTCGTCCTCGGCTGGCGTGCCGTGCAGGCCGCCCACCAACTCGGCATTCCGACTGTGTCCATCTACCAAACCGAGGTTCCCAGCTACGCCGCCCGCTATGGCGTGCCCTTCCTGGAGAACTGGGCTTGGAACCGCGTGGACAACATCCATCTCCTGGCCACCAGAACCCTTGTGCCGTCCACGTTCGCGCTGAACCAGTTGCGCGGACGCGGCATCCTGCGCGTGGACATGTGGCGTCGCGGTGTGGATACCGCGCGCTTCAACCCCGCTAAACGTTCGACGGCGTGGCGCAGCTCAGTAGCGCCCGACGGTCACCGGATCATCGGCTACGTCGGCCGGCTCGCCGTGGAGAAACAGGTAGAGGATCTTGCCGTGCTGGCTGATCTGCCCAACACGAAGCTGGTGATAGTGGGTGACGGCCCGCAGCGCGCGGCCCTTGAAGCTCAGCTGCCTGACGCTGTGTTTACGGGCTTCCTCGGCGGAGATGCACTGGCTGAAGCGGTCGCGGGCTTTGACCTGTTCGTTCATCCGGGCGAATTCGAGACCTTCTGCCAAACCATCCAGGAAGCTATGGCATCGGGCGTTCCCGTGGTGGCGACTGGCCGCGGTGGCCCCTTGGACTTGGTCGAAAACTCCCGCACCGGCTGGCTGTACGAGCCCGGAAACCTCACCCAGTTGCGTGGCTATGTACAGGACCTGATGGGCGACGACGCCAAGCGCCGCGCGTTCGCCACGGCAGCAACCGCCTCGGTCCAGGGGCGGACGTGGCCTGTGCTCAGCGCCGACCTCGTCCGGCATTACACCGAAGTCATCGCCTCCTTCTCCCGCGAAAGCGGGCCCACAGAACTCACTTCAAGCAAAGGACCCTCCTCATGAAGATTTCCGTGATCGGCTGCGGCTACCTCGGCGCAGTCCATGCAGCAACGCTCGCTTCGATGGGCCACAGTGTGGTGGGCATCGACGTCGATTCCTCCAAGGTTGAACAGCTCAACAAAGCCGTAGCGCCCTTCCACGAGCCCGGTTTGGACGAGCTCCTCCAGGACGGGCGCACCACTGGCCGCCTTGTATTCACCACGGATTTTTCCGCCGCCGCAGATGCCCAGGTGCACTTCCTCTGCGTGGGTACCCCGCAGTCCAAGACCTCTGACACCGCGGATCTGTCCTACCTGATGGGCGCTACGAAGAGCCTCCTGCCGCATCTGGCCAAGGGTGCCGCCGTCGTGGGTAAATCGACGGTGCCGGTAGGCACGGTGGAAACGCTCCGCGCGGTACTGTCCCGACGCTCCGACGTACTGCTCGGCTGGAACCCTGAGTTCCTGCGTCAAGGTACGGCGGTGAAGGATTCATTGGTTCCCGACCGGCTGGTTTATGGCGTCCCGGGCGGCAAGGGCGCCGCTGCCGGCGCTCCAATTACTGCCGTGCTCGATGCCGTGTACGAGCCACTGATCAGCGCCGGCATCCCGCGGCTCGTCTGCAACTTCGCGACGGCGGAACTGATCAAGTCGGCGTCGAACGCGTTCCTGGCCACCAAGGTCAGCTTCATCAACGCGATGGCCGAGCTGTGCGACGCGTCGGGCGCTGACGTGAGCGAACTCAGCGAAGCGATGGGCCTGGACCCGCGCATCGGCAACCGTTACCTGCACGCCGGGCTCGGGTTCGGCGGCGGCTGCCTGCCCAAGGACATCCGGTCATTCCGGGCGCAGGCGCGCGAACTGTCCGTCCCGTCCGTGGATGAGTGGATGGCCCTGGTTGATTCGGTGAATCTGGACCAGCGTTCCCGCGCGGTGGAGGTGGCCCGCGAGATGTGCCGCGGCTTCCTGTCCGGCCGCACGGTGACCATCCTCGGCGCAGCCTTCAAACCCGACACCGACGACATCCGCGACTCCCCCGCCCTGGACGTCGCCCAGCAACTCGCCGCCGCGGGCGCACACGTCACCGTTACCGACCCCAAGGCCATCAACAACGCCTGGATCCGCTACCCGCAAATCCGCTTCGAAGCCGACACCAAACGCGCCCTCGAAGGCGCCGAACTGGTGCTGTTGCTGACGGAGTGGGATGAATACGTCTCGCTGTCGCCTTCCGTTGTGGGGTCGCTCGTACGACGCCGGATGGTGCTGGACGCTCGCAACGTCCTGGACGCTGAGGCCTGGCGGAATGCGGGGTGGACCGTCCGCGGGTTGGGGACGGGGGCATCGGTTACTGCCGGGGAACGGGGCGAGGCTGGAGCTGCAGCGCGTGCCGGCGGGAAGAAGCACGCGCGGGCGTAAGCGGCTGGAGCTGCTTCAAGGGCTGGCGTCGTCGCTCTTGCGGGAGGACGATGATGCCGACGGATAGTTCGGAGGCTCACATGCATGCGGTAATAGTCCCTGGTATCAACGGCTCGGATGCGGACCATTGGCAGTCGCTCTGGGAGCGTTCCAGCGCCGGCTGGAAACGCATTTCTCCGGCGTCGTGGGATGAGCCGGAAGTGGACGACTGGATAGCGGCCTTGGATGCAGAGGTGGGAGACGGAAAACCGATCCTCGTCACCCACAGCCTCGGGTGCCTTGTCGCTGCGAAGTGGAGCTTCGCGAATGCAGGCCGTGTGGCGGGCATGTTTTTGGTTGCCGTCCCGGATCCGTTTGGCCCGAATTACCCTGACGATGGTCCTCGTTTCGGCGACGACGTATACGGGCGAATTCCGTTTCCAACACTGTTGGTCACCAGCAGCGACGACCCCTATTGCACACACGAGCGGTCACAGCATTTTGCCGACACGTGGGGGGCTACCCGGATCGACATCGGACCCCGTGGTCACATCAATTCCTCAAGTGGATTGGGTGCGTGGCAGGAAGGACGCAACCTGTTAGCGGCCTTTGCGGCGGGTCTCTCTGTGCAGAGTTAGCGGCGCTCAAAGTTGACTCGGCGTGTCAGTCCATGCGGCTCTGAACCTCCAAAAGGAACTTAACGCCGGCGTCGGACAACTTCTCATTGACGCGGACCCAACCTGGGCGTTCCCATAACTCCAGTCGGTGCAGGTTCCGTGTGACTTCGTAGTAGAGATCGCTCGCCCAAGACAGCGGAATCTCACCGCCGGTTCTGGTTCTCAAATTTCCTTGATGAAGTGCAGCCTGGATCACTTGGTCTCTAAGTCCGTAGGGTGGCTCGTCTCCAGTCAGCTCCCAATGAACGAAGAGAGGCGTTGCCATTCGCTCGGCATCGCTGCCTGGGTTCGCGAACTGGTCTGCCAGGAAATCCCACAGGGCTTCTGGATCCCCGGCCAGTTTCCGTCCCCTTGGCGTCAGGAGCAGCCTGTCCTTGAGCTTCCGCAGAAGCTTCCACTCCTGCAACTGCTCCCGAAGATTCCGGATGGGCAACGTGCTCACCTCGACCCGTCCAGCCGACATCCATTCATCGTCCCAGCCAAGCTCGGTCATGGCACGCTTGACGAAGGCCGGCTTCAAGTATCCGGCAGAGGTCAACGGCAGACCGTCGTGCTGAGCTTCCTGGAGAAGCCAGAGGATCGGACCCAGAACGTCTTCGTAGTCCGCGACCGTCACCTCACCTGGCCAGAACCGCTGCGCCAAACTGCGCAGCTGCCCGTTGATTGCGACCAGATCAAAAGCCGTGGGATCGAACTTCGAGATAGGTTCCTGCGTCACGTACTCAAGCCATTCGGCAGCTTCCCTGTGCTCGGGATGTTTGGGGTTGGACACGACAGCCACAACGTTGGCGTAGCCGCCCACTCCCCCGGAATCCTCGATGGGTCCCCGCATCGCACCGTCAAGGCAAGCGATGGTGTTCTCGTGCAGCTCGGCCGGGCCTACAACCTCGATGTCGTGTGTCCAACTGTCGCCGAAGTCGTACTCGTACAGGAGGTCGGAGACTCCCGGCTTCTGAGCGTCAAACAACTCCATCAGCCGCACGGCTGCCGGGTCTTCGGCACCCTCGGGACCGTCGCCGTCGTCGACGTCCATGAAGATGCGCTTGGTGCCGGACCAGTCATGGCCCGCGACGGCATACAAGTGGGAGTTCTTCCACCCGAACGCGCACTGGATGGCGCCGTGCTGCTCGGCAACGGTGGCACTTTCGGGAAGGACCAATTGACGCCAGATCAGCGGCTCCGTATCGCTGATCGAAAGGCGAAGCTCGACGGCGGGGACTGTCTCGGTCGAATCCATGAAACAAGTCTGCCAGCATGAGGCCAATGACCTTGTGGTCCCCCACCGTCAGGCGGACAATGTGTCCCACGGCGGACCTCCGAGTCTGTTCGATTCTCACCAAGGGGGCACCATGGGAGAGCTTGGCACGGACATCCCACTGGGCGAGACACGTGATGTGAGCACTGAACTGGCCCGGCTGATGATCGAGCGGGCTGCCCCGGATGAATTGCTCACCTTCGACGAAGTCGCCGACGAGTATTACGCGGATCCCGAATCCACTCTGAACCCGGCCAAGAATGATGAGGCCGTCGGCTTCGGTCTGGAGTTGGCGTTGCTGGCACCCTTTGCTCTCGCCGTGGCCCAGTTCATCATCGGTTTCCTCGGTGACTTGCTCCGTGATGTGGCCAAGGACGCGGTGAAGGATGCCGCCAAACCTGCAGTGACGGGAGCCGTTCGCAGAGCGTTGCGGCTGGGCTCCCCACAGGATTCCACCAGCGCAGCGATCGAGCTCACTGCGGAGCAGCGCGACCGCGTCTTCGCTGCCGCCAAAGAGCAGTCCAAGCGCCTGGGCCTCGACGAAACCAAGGCAGATCTGCTGGGAAACGCAATCCTCGGGGTCCTCAGCAGGTGATTCTTCCTTCGAGTTCCAACCCTTAGAAGGCGGTCAGCATGGACCAGAAGCCGTTGGCGCCAGCAGTTGATCGTCGTCGGGTCAACGTACTCGCCCTCCCCGCACCCACCAACGGCCTGTACCTTCTCTTCATTGCTGCACTTCTGGCGGTCGGCTTGTTTGTGGGCTCATGGATGCACAACGTGGTTCTTGGACGGGAATGGGTCCAAGAGTTGGGCAAGTGTTTGGCTCTGGATTTCGCCCAGCAACAGCAATGCACGGCGCCGCTGGAGATCAGGCGGGGTCTGTGGTCCTTGGCCGGGGCGGGTGTCATGGCAGTGGTCGCCGTGGCCGTCATGTTTGTTGTGCCATTGGTGATTCGACGGCGGCGTGCCCTGCAGGTGCCCGCGCCAAAGCACAGCGCGGTGGTGGAACGCTTTGGCCTATTGGCGTCCGAGGCCGGCCTGCGTCGTGTACCGAAGCTCTTCATCGGGCCGGCACGAATGGGAGATGCCTTCTCCTTCGGCAGGCCCGGCTCAGCTGCGGTTGCCCTACCGCCAAAGATTGTCGGCCTGCTTGTACGGCCCGGACCGGCCGACGGCGTGATCCTCCATGAGTTCGCGCATATCCGACACCGCGACGTGGAACTGGCCTGGCTGGCGCGGAGCTCGTGGTACGTGACTCTGGTGGTGCTTCTCATTCCCGTCGCCGGCGCCATATGGGAAGGACCTTCGCTGCTTCCCTACTATCTCTGGCGTGCGGCCCTGCTGGCTGTAGTAGTGGAAATTGTGACAGCTGCCTTGCTCCGCTCACGCGAGCATGATGCCGACCTGCGGGCCGGGCAGGGGTCATACGAGAAGGTCAGAGCCAGCTTGGGACTCCTCGGACCCGGCGCACCCGCCACGTGGATTCGGCGCCTGCGCCTGCGCCACCCGACACGCGAAGCGAGGTTCGCTGTCCTCAACGTTCCCAGTAAAGCCGCCACCAGCGACTTCCTCCGCTCGCTGAGCGCCGGTGCCCTCGCCGGGATTGTTGGTCCCTTGGTTGTGGGAACCGCCACCGCCCTGCTGACGGGATCCGGCGTCGTACTGGGTGGCATCTGGGCTTCAGCGGTGGTGACGGGATCGCTCCTGGGTTTTACCGTCGGCCTTGATCTTTGGCGATCACGGTTCGCTGCTGCGTTAGCTCACGGCTATGCAGTGGATACCGCTCATCCACTGCGGAGTGCGCGGGATCCACAGACGGCGCGGGGGTTGCCGGGCGTCTTTACGGTCGCCGCCGGTGTTGCCGTTGGCTTGGCGCTGGGGCAGGTCCTGTCGTTCGCGGGGATAGGGCAAGACGTTTCCGCGCCGGTAGATCTCCTCACGTTGATCGCCCCCATGATTGCCGGGCTCGGAACAGTGTTCATTTGCGCGGCCTTCGCCAGCATAGGCCTCCCCCTGGCGCTCTTGGCCAGGCGTCCCTGGCATTTCTGGCTGCCTGTTGCGCTGCTCAGCACCGCAACTTTTGTGGTCACCACCTGGATGGCCGACAGCTTGGATCTTGCCCTCACAAATTTCGGAAGGTTGGGCGCCGCACTGTGGATCCAGTACGGCTATGACGAATGGCCGGGGATCGGCGTTGCCCTGATGCTGGGCATTGCAGCCACCATCGCGGCTTTCTATGGACAGTTCTTCCGTGGACGTGAAGCCAGAGACTGGATGTACTTTAACAACGACGACGGCGGCCTTGACTCCCAGCATCGTCCTCACCTTAAGGCTCCCGGTAGTTCGTTCTGGTTGCCCTTCATCCTCGGCTTGGTGGCTGGCCTCGCAGGGAGCATTTTCCTCGTGTCGCAACTCTTGCTGATCAGTCCCATCAGGACCGCGGAAGCCGCTTCCCAAGCCGACTTCCTCTGGGTAAGCACCACGGTGCTTTGCTGGACGTCAGTGTCAGCCGTGCTCTGCTTGGTTAGTCCCGCTACTGGCCCTGCCACCACATTCATCGCCGGACCTCTGACGTCATCGCTCTGTGCCATGGGTGTTGCTGTTTTTTGGTTGGCCAGCACGGATTCAGTGCCGTGGGATGCGCTGCTGAGCATCTGGGCACCGGCCATGGCGCGAGGGTTCGCCATCTCCCTTATCGTCGTCAGCTTTACCGTCGTCACTCGCCTCGCAGTGCAGGCGGTAATCGGCTTAGTTGTGAACCGGGCGACGCGGGTGAGTCGGGCATCTAAGCCAAGCGGCCGAGCAGCCACCACCTAGGCGGGCACCGTCACCACCTATTTCTTCCGCACCAACACCTAATTACTCCGAATACGGCACCTAGTCGCCCAGATTTGCCACCTAGAGCAGGAAAACGGGCCATAGTCTCCTGTTGTGCCTTCGAAGCGGGAGTCCCGGTGTCCGGCGGGAGCCCCACCCGCTTTGGCGTAGGAGGCACTGCGGCACGGCTCCACCCGTCTACCCCCAGGTGGAGTCGTGCCCAACCCAGTGACGCCGGGAGTCGTCACAGAAGTAAACGAGAACGATTCTTGATAATCTCGAACGTGCCTGCCACCAAGGAAAGCCGTTCATGAAACCCGCCACCAGTTCCACCCAGACACCCCTCCAGGCTGTGGAACGGCCAGCCAGGCCCAACCCGAAGCTCCTGCTCTCGAGCCAGCTGATTTTCAACATCGGGTTCTACTCTGTGGTGCCGTTCATCGCTCTCACCATGGCCAACGATTTCGCCATGAGTGCGGTGGCCATCGGCGTCGTTCTGGGAGCGCGGACCTTCGCCCAGCAAGGGATGTTCCTGGTGGGCGGCGCCATCTCCGATCGCTGGGGCGCCCGCTACACGATGGTCGCCGGGTGCATCGTCCGGGTCAGCGGCTACCTGCTGTTGGCGGCGGCCGACAATTTCAATCTCTTCCTTGCGGGTGCGATCGTCACCGGCATCGGTGGTGCGTTGTTCTCGCCAGCCCTCGAAAGCCTGGTCGCCTCCGCCGAAGAACGGCGCGAACCATCCGGGAAACACCGGCCAACCCTCTTCGCTTCGCTGGTCATCGTGGGCGAATTCGGAGCCGTGGCGGGCCCACTGCTCGGCAGCCTGCTCCTGGGTTTCGGCTTCGAAGTCTCCCTCTACGTCGCCTCGGCCATCTTCGCGGTCATGGCTTTCGTCTTCTGGCGGTTCCTGCCTCGCGCCGACCGCCTCGGACAACCAACAGACGTGGCAGTCCCCAAGCACCAACTCCTGGCCTGCCTGCGGGACAAGCGCTTCGTGGCGTTCGCCTGCTTCTTCAGTGTCAGCCTGCTGGCGCACAATCAGTTGTACTTCGGCCTCCCGGTGGAGCTTCGACGCAGCGGTCTCGACGCCGGCGCACTCGGCTTCGTGTTCGCGTACGCCTCGTTGCTGACGGTCACTCTCCAGTGGCCCATTGCCAAGCTCATGCGTCGATTCGGTGAGCGCAACGCCCTAACATTGGGCCTCAGCCTGAAAGCCGCAGGATTCACCGCCGTCGCAATCTTGGCCACTCAGCCACCCATCGTTTCGTTGCCAGCATTACCGGCGCTGGCTCTCGTCACCGGCCTGTGCCTGGGCAATATGTGCGCGACTCCGACGGCGATGCGGCTCGTCCTGGACTTCGCCGGCGGCCGCCCAACCGGCGCCTACTACGGACTCCTCGCCAGTTGCGGCGGCGCCATGGTGCTGATCGGCAACACGGCCATGGCACCGCTTTACGAGTTTGCAGACCAAACGTCGACGGCGGCCGCCTCGCCGTGGCTGTTCACTGGCGTTATCGCTGTGGTGTCGGCCGTTGCGATCCGCCGGTTCGTTCCAAGACCGGCCCGCACAGCCGCCTAGCGGTTTACCCGCAGCCGGATGACCCTGTAAGCGATGCCCACTAGGAACACCAACACGCCCAGCCCCACGGACAACGGCGGCAGCGTCGCGACTAGAACAACGCACGCAACCGCGCCGGCCACCTGCAGGAACTTCGGATACCGACGGTCCTCGCGTGGCTGGGTGAAGGCAGCGACGTTCGCCACCAAGTAATAGAGCAGCACACCGAATGACGAGAAGCCGATGGCCCCGCGAAGATCGGCCACGGCGACGATCAGGCAAATCACCACAGCAAGAGTCACCTCGGCCCTGTGCGGCACCTTGTACTTCGGGTGCACGGCAGAGAGCCAGTGCGGGAGGTCGTGCTCGCGGGCCATCGCCAGGCTGGTGCGGCCGAGTCCGGCAACCAGTGCCAACAGCGCACCCAACGACGCGACGGCAGCCCCAATACGGACAACAGGCGAGACCCACCCCAAAGCTCCTGCGCCGACGGCATCAGCCAGCGGTGTCGGCGTACCGGCAACCCCCTCGGGGCCAAGTGCCGCGAGCAGCGTCACCGCAATAACGGCGTAGACAATGATCGTGATGCCCAACGCAATGCCGATCGCCCGGGGAATAGTGCGCTTGGGCTCTCGGACTTCCTCACCCATGGTCGCGATCCTCGCATACCCAGCGAACGCAAAGAACAACAGCCCGGCGGACTGCAGGATCCCGTACCAGCCCTCGGCCAGCAGCCCCTCCCCCGCAAAGTCGCCAAAGTCGGGACCGGACCCACCCCACACAGCGGTGACAGCAATGGTCAGGGCAGCCAGCACCGCGATCACCAACACACGGGTCAGCCCTGCGGTGCGGGTCACCCCGTGATAGTTCACCGCGGTCAGAAGTACGACGGCGGCAATCGCCACCGGGCGTTCCCACCCTTGCGGTGCGGCATAGGCGGCGAAGGTCATGGCCATGGCAGCCGCGCTGGCCGTCTTGCCAATGATGAAACCCCAGCCGGCAAGGAACCCGGCCCACGGTCCCAGCCGTTCCCTTCCGTAAACGTAGGTACCGCCGGAGGTTGGGTATTGTGCAGCGAGTTGGGCAGACGAGGTCGCGTTGCAAAAGGCGACAAATGCGGCCACTACCAAGCCGATCAGCAGCCCGGATCCCGCGGCGGCAGCGGCCGGGGTGAAAGCTGCGAACACTCCGGCACCGATCATGGAGCCTAGTCCGATAAGGGAGGCATCGAACGTGCCGAGTCGGCGGGCCAAGGCCGGGGAGTTGTTCACTGACACCCTTCACACTGAGGGACCGGGCTCAGGGCGTGGCGTCGGAGACCGGCGTTGGGAGAATTGGCTTCAGCTTATCCCGGCTCCTCGCGGCGGAAGTGAATTCCCGACGAGCATGAAGAGTCCGTTGCGGGACGTTGCGCCTGTCTTGCGCAGCGCGTTGGAGATATGGTTTTCCACGGTCCTGGCACTGATGCCCAGATGTTCTGCGATCTCCACATTGGTGCGATGGCCCGCCAGGACGGCAACCTCGATCTCCCGTTCAGTCAGCGGCGTGGTCCTGAACGAGTTGAAGGAGAGTTGCTCATTGGCCGATGGGAACCGGACCGCGAACATTGACGAGGCCTGAGCCATGGCGTCGGCTGCGGCAGTATCCCCCTCTATGACGTGCCTCTTGAGTGCACCCCGGAGAAGCATCCCCACCTGGTAGGTGTCGATATCCGGTTCGTAGTGCTTCAGCAGCAGACCAAGGAGCTGGTGGTCCCCTTCAACCACGGCCGTAGCAATGCCGATGAGTTGATCGTGAACCGTGACGCCACTGTCCCGCAGGATCTTCTGCAGCAGGTCCAGGACCGGACGTCCCGGGCTCAAGCAGGTGCAGAGGAGCGCCGTCATCATGGCTTCCAGAACGTAGCCGCTCTTCAGCTGGCGTCTGACGAGTTTCGCGGCTTTGCGGTCGAACGTGGAAGGTTGCGCGCTGTCGTGGGCAATCAGTTCGTAGGCTCCCTTTCCAACACCGGGCAAGGGGCCGACGTCGGGCACTTCAGTCCGCGCCTGCGCGGCAATCGACAAGGCCGGTGGCGTGGCAGTGGTTGCGTGACGGAGCCCCGCCAGGCGCAGCATCGCGTCGTAGAGGGCGTCCACCACGAAGCCTGGCCGCCCCATGGCGAAGACGCTGCTCATGAGGTATTCCGCTTCTTCAAAGTGCCCGCGATACAGCAGTCCGTGGGCGGCGATGTAGCTGCTGGTGATCACGCCGAATTGGTCCAGGTTCTTGCGTGCTTCGGTCCGCCAGTCCAGCGCGAAGACGAGGGATTCCTCGATGCGTCCGGCAGCGAACAGTGCGAACCCGCGGATGAACGGACGGAGGTGGGAGAAGGCGTCGTCATCGTTCTGACCGTCTACGGCGTCGTAGGCTGCGACCGGCCTGAAGCGGTAGAGCTCCAGAAGTCCGTGGACCAGGCTGCCCATCCCGGAAGGCTTGCTTTCGAGCGCGCTTGTTGACGTGTCCAAAGCGACCCTGCCGTGGGAAGCACTCAGGAAGGTGATTGCGTGGGCGGCTTCCGCGGCATGGTGCGGGTTATCATCTGCGAACTTTTGGAGGATGTCGACGGCGGCACCTGGGCCTTGCCCGGCGTGGACCGCGAGCATGGCGCGGGTAATGGTGACAAACAGGACGTCCTTGGGGTCGGCGTCGGACGTTGTTGTTTCACTGCAGACGCGAGCAGCCCGCTGGACATCCACGGGAGCACCCCAATAGATCCGTAGCAGGGACGAAGCATTGGCGGCGGTTTTGTTGGCTTCCCATCGCTCGAAACGGATTCGTTCACGATCGGAACTGTGGTCATGGAAGTGGCGGGCGGTGACGGCGTCGCCGTCGCCCTTTTCCAAACGCAGCGTAGCCAGGACCCGTACGAGGCAGTCTGCCGTTGTTTGGTTCTCCTGCTCTGCCCGCGGCACGGCCTCGAGGACCCCGGCGATCTTTCTGCGCAGCAATTTCCTGTCCCTGAGGTTCTTGTTGCCGCGGAAGTAGTCAGCGATGACGGGTGGGCTGATGGCGGCGATGGAACCGTTGTGGTGATCGTCCATGACGGAGAGGAACCCTCTGCGTTCGAGACCTTCCAAGGCGTCGGGTTGGATGACCTTCTGCAGGATGTCCACGCGGGCTGTGCCGAGGATTGCCATGGTGTGCAGCGCTGTGAATTCATCGGCGCTGAGCTCGGCCAGAAGCGACTCAAGTGTCCCCCGCAGGTGCTCGTTCCAGAGGGTGTTGGTGGTCATCCCCCACTGCTTGTCCTTCATGACCAGGAGGTTGCTCAGGGACGCTGTCTCCGCGATCCGTACGATGAGGCGCGGGTTGCCGGCGGACTTGGTGAGTATCCTTGCCGTGGTGTCGGCGTCTGCCGGAGCACCGAGGACCTGTGCGATCAGCATGTGAACCTGCTCGTAGTGGAGCGGGTCCAGTTGCAGATGTGCCTCGCGTCCGTTGTTGAGGATGGCCAGCTGCCCTTTGGAGAATGCCCAGGTTTCGGGCGCCGTGGCCACCATCGGACAATTGGATCTGCGCCGAACCGCCTCCAGGACCGCCAGTGACTCGCTGTCCACCAAGTGGAGATCATCGACGACGAGCAGGTGCTTCCCATTGGTGGCCAACTGGCTGGTCAGCACATCCGCGATGTCGAAGACACCGCTGCGGCCAGGCCTCAAGTCCAGCCCGAGTCCTTTGATGGCCGCGTACGGGATAGTGCGGTGCGTGCGCAGTCCGGTGATGAAGTGAACGGCCACTCCGGTCTTTTCCAGATTGCTCATGACACTGCGGACCACGGACGTTTTACCGCTGCCCGGCGCACCGACAACCCTCACGCCGATTCCGCGTGCGACAAAGTCGAGGATTCGCTGAACCTCAGAATCGAACACTCGACCCAACCTTCTGTTTCTGTGGATGCCCGACATGCGGCTCACTTCGCAGGCTAGATCGAGAAAACGGGACTAGGTGGCAAAACGGCCTTGCACAGGCCGATTTGGGGGCATCTAGGTGGCGATTTGGGCAAATCTAGGTGGTGACTGGACTCGTCTAGGTGGTGGGGCTGTTCGGAATTCAGGTGATCCATGGGATGCTCCCTCAGCTCTGTGGGTGGATTACCTCCCACGGTACGGAGGGCTGAGCGAGAGTTACATGGGTGTAATTCGCTATGTGGATATGTGTTCTAATCATATTTACGGCACTAGTACACAGGTTCTAAGCAGGCGTTTTCAAGGGTGGCTGGAGGCGAGTCCGCAGCCACCCAGGCATTTGACAAGTGGACGCTTCCAGGTCGAGAGTGTTGCTCGATCACCCGCGCCCGACAGCGTGAACGGTGATTCTCGGGCATTCCATTGTGGGGGGACAAATGAGGATCAATGCTGCGCATCACGAACCTATCCAAGAGCTACGGCCGCAATCGAGTCATCAGTAGCGTCAACCTCGTAGTTCCATCGACGGGCATCCACGTCATCCAGGGTGGGAATGGAAGCGGCAAAACCACTCTCCTCAAGTGCCTCGCGGGGCTGGTCCGTTTCCACGGTGAGGCAACCTGGTACAAAAGCGACCTTCGAGACCACGTATCTGCGTCCTTCGATGACTCAGCCGTTCATGAGCGCCTGACTGGTCTGCAGAATCTCAGCGCACTCCTGGATATCCCGCCCCGCCAGGCCATCACCCATCCCATCATCAGGACATTCCTCAGCCGTGAATTGTTGAGCCGAAGATCATCCTCGTACTCGTTGGGGCAGCGAAAGAAGCTCAAGCTGGCAGCGGCGTTGGCAATTGGCCGACCATGCATCCTGCTCGACGAGCCGAACTCAGGCCTCGACGATCACGGTCGGCATGCCCTACGGCAGGCGCTGGAGTCCATTGAAGCCACCACATGCGTCATCGTTTCCGATCATGACCACGCCCTATACGGGGATCTTGCCTCAACGACATTCACCATCCGGCGCGGAAGAATCCGCGCCGACGGCGAAGCAATAGCGCTTCGCCGATGAGTAGGTATCTGCGATCCCTGAGAACAGAACTGCGATATCAATTCTGGAGCAAAGCACTGCTCTTGCCCATCGGCGGCGTGTCGGCGTCGCTGGTGTTCGCTTTTGCCGGGAGCATCAGCAACGTCACCGCGACAATGTCGAGACTTAAGATCACAGAGGCTTACGCGCTGGCCAACGGCAACTCGTTGGCCGCGGCCATGGAACAACCCAACACCGTCGTCATCCAAGGTGGCCAACGGATTGTAGACAACCCCCTCCGCTTCGACTACGAAGCCGCCTACTTCGCCGACCGCGCTTTCGAGGGACCTCATGCCATCGGCACAGGGATGGAGATGATCACATTCCTGGTGATCCCGCTGCTCTTCTTCATTTATGGATGCGCAACAGCCGTAGGCGATGTTCGCCGGCGGATTCTGAAGGATCGAATCGTCGCGCAGGGCGCAGCGCCGTATGTGGCTGGGAAGGTCGCCACCATTACCCTTGTGTCGATGGCGGCGGTCATCCTCACCGCGATGCTGAGCCTGGGTGCCGCGCCAATCCTGAGGGCACTGTTCCTACAGAGCGATCGCCACGACTTCATCTATTCAGTCGACGACGCCGGTGCAGGCAACCCCATTGTTCAAATCGCGTTCGCCGCTGCTGTAGCCGTCGGATTTGGTCTGCTGGGACTCTCTATTGGGCTCGTAGCCAAGAGCATGCTGATCCCTTGCCTGGCCGCGGGCGCATTGCTCCTGCTGCTGCCGTTCGCCGGACCCTATGATCCCCGCAATATTCTCACAACCGCGGCGGAAGGCGTCTTCAACTATTGGGGTGGATTTAACCCACGTCCGCCATTTCCAGTGTGGACCGAACTCGGCGTATTGGTGTTGGTTGCAAGCCTGGCCTCGGTGGCTCTCGTCTCGACGGCGATCTGGTCGCGGATGTCGAAGTTCGTCTAGCCCGAAACACTAGAGGGTGGGCAAACAAAAACAGGGCCGGTCAATGACCGGCCCTGCTTCTTTGTTATCCGAAGACTAGATAGCCTGGATGTTTACTGCCTGGGGACCCTTGGGGCCCTGCTCGACATCGAAGGAAACCTTCTGGTTCTCTTCGAGGGAGCGGTAGCCCGAGGAGTTGATCGCAGAGTAGTGAGCGAAAACGTCCTGGCTGCCATCTTCAGGAGAGATGAAGCCGAAGCCCTTTTCGGAGTTGAACCATTTCACGGTACCTGTAGCCATTTTTTCAGTCCTTACTGAAGGTGGAGATGCTCCCGACTTTCGGGTCTCCGGTGTGGGGTGTTCTCCACCGTTACTTCAGAAGGTCACGATCCAGAGGGACCGTGGGGACTGCCTGAACTACCAAATGCCAAACACAACAACACCGTCAAGTCTACAGAGTTCTGAGCAGATAGCTAGTGCTGGGAAATATTTATCCATCGGATGTTGATCGCAGGCCCAAAACCAGGCCTTCAAGGCCCGCCTTTTACGGGGCAGCGGAGTCCACGTCAACAAATCCCACGGTCCGGGCAGACAGCTCGCTATCGCTGCCGCGGCTCGTCACCATTGGTCGTGGCATTGAGCCTGTCCTTGATCACCCAACTGGCAATTGACGGAGCGGCTGTCGCTATAAGGCACGCCGTCGCCCAGAAGTTGTCCAATAGGCCACTGACGAGCAGAAACAGGCTAACAGCGATCACCACCCATGTTGTGATGTCGAGTAGCCGAACCACGCTGGTAGTAGACATGCGCGAATCATCCCCCTAGATACGTTCCGAAAGCCTATGTCTTTTTGAACGCACGCGGCATCCAGCGACCTCGCATCGGGGGACGTTCCGGCGGCAGCCGTTTCCGGGTGCCCAGCCCGTAGAAACCCGTCTTCGTCCATCCCCTATCAGGTCTCCGAAGCGTACAGTTCACCCCATGGGACCGACCCTGGATACGGTCATCATCGGCGCAGGCCAAGCCGGCCTCACGACGAGCTACTGGCTCACGCAATTCGGCGTCGAACATCAGCTCCTGGAACGACGCGATTCCCTCGGCGGCGCTTTCCAGGACCGCTGGGACAGCTTCTACATGAACACCCCGAACCTTGCGCTGGACCTCCCGGGCATGCCGTACGACGGCGAGGATCGGGACGCGTTCATCTCACGCATCGCTGTCGTCAATCTCTTCAGACGGTACGCGGAGCTCATTGCCGCTCCGGTCCATACGGGCGTGGACGTGACCCGGCTATCCCATGCGTCGGATGGCGCCTTCAATCTTGAGACATCGCTCGGGAACCTGCGGGCCAAGAACGTGGTCCTCGCGACCGGCGCGTACCAGGTCCCCAAGATCCCCGCCCTGGCCGCCAGACTCCCCGCCGGCGTGAGACAACTCCACACGCACGATTACCGCAACCCTGAGCAACTGCCGGAAGGCGCCGTGCTGATAGTCGGCACCGGTCAGTCAGGCGGACAGATCGCCGAGGAGCTCCACGCCGCTGGCCGCGAAGTCCACCTCTCCGTCTCAATCGTCCCCGAAGCACCGCGGCGATACCGCGGCCAGGACGTCATCTACTGGATGCTAGAAACCCGCAAACATGGCCACGACTAGGGCGTCAGATCAAATATTCAGTAACCGATTAGTAGTACACCTTCAAAGGGAAGGCGGAGCCGCCGGGAGGCAAAGACGGCATCCAGCTGATTCTTCGTGTTCTGATAGGCCTTGATTGTCGTCACGGGATTTGACCCGTGCCGGTAAATCTTTGGCATGAGCAAAGCCAAGTACGTGGCATCCAGTATGAGCGCTGAACGCAATATGTCGCGGTAGTCGGCATTATTTGAGGCCCCTCGGCCCGCCTCCACCTCCAATGCGACCCCGTGTCCATCATGAAAGGCATCGATTTCGTAGTTAACTTTCGGAATTCCATTCTCACCAAACAGAACAGGCCTTCGGATCTTCTGCTCCGCTCGTTTTCCAGTCTCTACCGCATAGCCAAGCAATTCCAATTGAGGTCTAAGCTCAGCTAGGACTGCATCGCTTTTCCGCGGAATGACAGAATGCGATTCTGTGTCCAACGTCGAAACTAAGGGCTCCATTGCGGCCACAAGCATTGAGACCCAGTTCGGATGCGTACTATTGCTCGGATAATAGATCCATGACGGATAAGACATCCTCAGTTCTCGCCCTCATTCACCAGTACGATCCCTCGCAGGGCTCCATGCTGCGATATTAGTTGACGTGGTCCAGTCTCAACAGAGCCGCGGATTCGCACCCACCTCTGACTCGTCACTCAATGACTAACCACCCCGCACCTCGGGGGCGTGGGATGCAGTTGCGGCACCAGCCGCGACCCGCTTGGATTTACACGCTCGTTCGCTCGCGGTGCCGACTGGTGGCACCCGTCAAACACTCAACTTCTTGGTCATGCAGCCTCGACGAGCCAACAACACTCTCTCTAAGTCCGGTCCATGTCTTTGTGGCGCCGGAGGCCATCCGGATCGAGAACCTGGTAACCTGTAACGTCAGCAGTTTAGGGTGGAGGCCAGTTTGATTCCGGTAGTAGACATTTTTGCAGGCCCTGGAGGGCTCAACGAGGGTTTCTCCAGCATCCTAGACCCAGCGACCAACAAGCCCGTATTCAAAACGGCTGTGTCCATCGAGATGGAGCGGTCTGCAGTCAACACGTTGACCCTAAGGGCAGCATATCGACACCTGCTTCACTCTGAAAGTGGACTCCCACCTGCTTACCAAGATTTCTTGGAAGGGAGGAGGTCTCTTTCTGAGCTCCACAAGGATTCGCGCTTTGCGTTGGCCTACGAAGAAGCCCGAAAGAAAGTCCGGCAATTCGAGCTCTCTGAGAATTCCCGAGGTGAGTCTGACAAGATAATTGAGGAAGCACTCGGAGACAACTCCGCAGCGTGGGTTTTGATTGGTGGCCCACCTTGCCAAGCTTATTCTCTCGCTGGGCGCTCACGTCGTACAAATGATGTTGAGTTCGAGAATGATCACAAACACTTCCTCTACAGGGAGTATCTGCACATCATTCAGCGGTTCAAGCCAGCCATATACGTCATGGAGAACGTAAAAGGTCTGCTATCGGCCACGAATGGCGGCAGTAAGATGTTTGAGCTCATTCGCGGCGATCTCACAAACCCGGCAGAAGATCTCAATTACACCCTCCATTCCATGGTGGTCGAAGCAGGACCGGAGGGTCCGGGGGCTCAAGACTTCGTAATCCGCGCCGAGGATTACGGAATCCCCCAGAAGCGCCATCGCGTTATCATCGTGGGCGTGCGGGCGGATCTAGATTTAGGGGCTCCGTCCGTGTTGGAAAAGTCGCAGCCGGTAACAGTTTCCGAGGCCATTGGCAACCTCCCCAAGATACGCTCCTCAGTTTCAAGGACAGTGGACCATGATGGCCAGCTCTGGGCCGACGTCCGGCGGAGCATCCGCGATATTGGCAAAAAAAGCATCCTACGCGATTCGCTAACGGCCATTTTTAGCTCAAAATTGGAGTCTTCGTCTCTGTCCCAGGCAGCGGCGCCTGGAGACGAGATAATGTCGAACGTCTCGGCGAAGACGTACCACGAGTGGATCTCCGATCGTGCGGGCGCGGCAACCCTTCAGCACGAAGCTAGAAGTCACATGATTGAGGACTTGGAACGCTACTACTTGCTTAGTTCTTTGGCCAAATCGCTAGGCGATAGCCCGAAGGTCCGCCAACTACCTAGGAATTTTTGGCCCAATCACAAAAACATGGATTCTGCTTCGATGCCCTTCGAAGATCGTTTCCGAGTGCAGGTGTGGGACAAACCCTCATCAACAATCGTGTCGCATATCGCTAAAGACGGACACTACTACATCCACCCCGACCCTAACCAAATGCGTAGTCTAACCGTCAGGGAAGCAGCGCGCCTACAGACATTTCCCGATAACTATGTATTCGTCGGGAATCGGACGCAGCAGTATACCCAAGTTGGCAATGCCGTCCCTCCGTTATTGGCGTACAAGATTGGCCAGGCCGTAGCAAAGATGCTTTCGTAGCTCCCGAACCGTTCGCGGAAAGTGTCAGCCGCCGTCGAGGCCCAGTGCTTCCGCTGACTCAAGAAATAGCGATGCCACAAAGTCGTCAATCTGTGCAGGAGTCATGACAAAGACAGACTGCACAGCCATCTTTCTAAGCAAGCGCTTCGTCGCGTCGCGGAAGAGGTCCATACGGCGTCCCGTTTTTGTCACAGATGTGAACTCCAGCAACTGACGACCCATGGCGCGAGCCAACACCGGGTACCCGCCTATCCGAGGCTTCTCCAATAGGTTTACGACCTCGTCTTCTCCAAGTTCGCCAGCCAAGTCCGACCCCAGCAGGTGCACTCTCCACCACAGTCGACCGATCGTTGTCCTTGTGAAATCGAATAAGCGGTCTTCGGAGATAGTCCACCGCCGGGAGTCAACATTGAGCTGGCCGTAGCGCCAGAGCACCACGTCAGGAACCACAGCGGCGTTGACGAAGTTCCAGACATCAATTGATGACGCATCTGCAGGCAAAATTGCCATTTGGGCATGAACCTCAGGACCGACGCTTCGGTCAAATTCAACCAAGACTTTATTGCTTACCTTCGACGGGAATCCGAACTCTTCCGCTATGCCCAAAACCTTGGTGCGGAGGTTCAAGAGTTCATTAGAGCCTGCCCTCTGCCTGGCAAGCGGATAATACTGCGCCGTCCTGACGTCGAGGTCCAGAGTCGCAGCAATTTCCGAAAAGCTCTGCGAGCGAATCACCTCCCATGCAAGTGCAGCATCATGCAATGGCATCCGGGGGTAGCACAACAATGTGGATGGAGCACGCACGTTTACTTCCCACCGACTTTGGATTGCAGTTCCGCCTCAACACGCCCCGGATCCTCGCGATAGCGTTGTTGGACTTGGTCCAGTGACCCACCGACTAGTCGAACTACGCTTGACAAAACATGCCCGAGAGACTCCTCCGGATAGTCCATGTCGAGACTCAGCTCCTCGGAAGTTAGAGCTTCGCGGAATAGTTGCCGAATGAAATCTAATTCGAGGAATCGAAGCCAGGCTCCTGCTTCCTGCGACTCCGAATCCTGAAGCATATGCTTGATGTTATCGTTATCGGAATTCAGCCACAGCCAAATGGCCGCGGACGCATTTGTCATCAAGTCATGTGAAGTCAGACGCAACCACCAGAGCGACTTGCTCGAACTTGAGAACCCGTGCTCAGCAAAGCTCACTGGCAGCATTGGGAGCCGAGGTGCAGATCCCTCTAGCACAATTTTCCGTTCTACCCGAAAGACTGTGTTGCCCAGCCGTTTGGGCGCAAACGGGCTAGCGGCTTGCCCGTTTGGTTCGATGAGCGAGAGCTGGAACTCTAAAGAAAGCGTCCCAGAGATCTGATCGCCAGGGATAGTTAGGTAAATCTGCTGACGCCCGGCCCGGACACCGCATACCTCAGATACCATGACGAGGGGTGTAGCAGTGGAGCGCGCTATTATCGCGGCCCCCAAACTCGCAGCATGCCCAAGCCCTAAGGTGGCTCGAACATTTTCGAGGTTCAAGTCGAACGAGCATTTAACGTATATATCGTCATAGTAAGTCCAGTCTTTGGCTAGAACTTCATATTCACCCAACTGGACATCGGCGATCATAATGTCCCATGAGAGATGGGAGATTTCGTGAATGGGCAACGTCAAGTGACCAAAGCTAACCCCCCGCATTCTCGACCTCCTCTACGGTAGCCGTGACGCGTATCGCCGCGTCATCAGGCTGAGTGAACACTGCAGTAATCACTTCGTCCTTCGGTACAGCCACGGTGAGAGTCTCTTTCGATGTCAGCACGCCAGTTTCTGAGATCCAGCCTGCGAAACGCGGCATTGCAGCTTGCTCGGGGCTAGAGGATTCGTTGCTTCCAGACTCGGTGACCACCCGGGCCGCTACACGAACAGTTGCGAACGCTCCAGGGCGACCACCAATTAGAGCAAACGGGTATTTTGCAACGACTTGCCCATCTAAGAGATCTAGTGACGCCTCGGAGATCTGGCGGATCGACGCCTTTCTTGGCCGCTTTCTCCCGGAGGAAAATGTCCCCTCGGAGGTTTCTTGTTGCTCAGCTCCGGATCCTGAGAAGCCGCTGAGCAGACTACCTAGTGCGGCAGAGACTCGCGATGCGCCCTTGGATGCCACCCCGTTGCCTGCCTTTGCTCCTTCCGCGGAGAGAATGCGAAAAGTCTCTCGGATCCTGTCCAGCGTGATCCTGACAGGATTGGGAGCGTTCCTTTCGGTCGCAGTCTTCTGGTAGACCCAATCGTCGTGTGTCACTGGCTCAGACTTCGCGAAACGTTCATTCATACCAGGCGCTGAAATGAAAACTCCAAAAACAGGTACACCGCTCGGTTGGGCGGCCACAGACAGATACTTCACTACCATTCGTGGATCCCTCAAAAGGGCCACGGAATTCTCTAAATCGGAGCCAGTTGACACGGGGGTATGGCTGATTCGGTGAGTCAGGAGACCAGAGATCAGTTTCGGTCGCTGAATCCGGATAGATGTGAAGATCGTTTGCCAGTTGCTTTGATATTCAGGGTCCAGTACACGCTGTCGGCCCTCAATGTAGGCTGCAGCAAATTCGCGATAGACAGGATGAGAAAGTGGCTGTGGCGATGGTACAGAAGCACCGTCGGCCGTGAATTCGAATCGAATATTTGGCCCATTGCCGAAGTCCAGTGCGTGCGGCCAGGCCCACTTCAAAGCGGCGTCGGCAATGGCACTCACCCGTTCGCGCCCGTTCTTGACGCCCTCAAAGTCCGGTGCGACAACCATGATGCTCGTCCCAGTTGCATCTTCCTTCGGGGTACGCATGCCCAGATGCTCAGCCAAACGGCGAGCATCTGGACCAATCAGAGGATCTACAATTCCATCTTGGCCCGGAACGCCCCACCAGTTGCGCCCAGTGTATCTATTAGCTCCGTCATCGTAATCTCCATCGCCGCCCGAAACCCCGATCAATCGCGACTCAATTTTGCCATTGTGGTGTGCTTGAGAATAGATGAGACAAAGTCCTACCTGGCTTGCTCGGTAAAGCACCCCTTTGCCCAGCCCATATGTCCCTCCTTCCAAGCCCTTGGAGGTTGACCGCCCGAGGTTGCGGACGAAATCGACGAAGTCCCGACGTTCCCCTTGGTTCCCTGCGACATCTGCTCGGACGGGACCGCCCAACCCTCTCGTGCCTAAGTCTGAGATCACTAGGACTCGAATTCGTTTCGAGTGAATTGACTTGCCGAGCGTCGTAGAGCGGCATCGAGGTGGAAGCTCAGCGAAAACTTGTTGGGTCAAGACTGCTGTCTGATTTTCAGACATCTCGTATTCATCAACCGAATAACAAATGTGCCCTCCCTTGTCCGTTCGGGCATCCCAGCTATTCTGAAGTGATTCTCTCAGCACGAGGTCCCATAAACCCAAGGATGTACGTCCAATGGCATTGTCAGCGGACCGTGCGTCCAACCCCCCGTCAGCACCATACTGCTGTCTGTAAAGCGAGAGCTTCACGAGGCCCCCGTGATGACCGGTTCGAGCTTACGCACGTCGAGATCTATGTGCTTGAGCTGGCCCAAGTCGATGGAGTAGGAAATATTGCTCAGACGTTCAATCGTTCCTTCAGGGAACACAGTCTCTGCCGTGATCCGGGGGAAGCAGCTGTCTACCAAGTAGGTCTTGCCTGTAAGCAGGACAAACCTCGTTTCTACGTATGCCAACGAGTCCGCGTCATAGTAGTTCACTCCTCGTAGTGCCATGAGCAGCTCGTTTCGCGAGACCCCCAATTCAATGAGCTGGTCAATTTTTTCGGGTACCGACGTGCCGTTTGGCGATGGTTCGAGTTGAAATGCCCGTAGGTAAAGGTCTCCGGAGTCAGGCCCGGACAGTTGTCGTCCCCCGTGTATGGTTACGACTAAGTTGTTGTGGTTTGTGGTCGCCTTAACTTCCACAGAACTGCCCTTGAAAGCGAAGTCGTGTCGGTTCCCTTCGGGTCCTTTCCAAGCTGAAATCGTCGCGGGTCCATGGACTTCCACCAAGTCACCGAGAAACGTCAGCTCGGCCAGCAGGCCGGCCAGCTGTGCAGGACCGAGCACTGCGCCCCGGTCATCTTCGAACAAATTTCTCCACCGATTAAGCGATCTACTCACGGCATTGGCCGCACGGCCAGGCTCCAGTTCAATGGCATCCAAGATATCGTCCACAAGGAGCCCGAACTGATGGTTCAGGTTCGAAACCAAGCACCTGAGAACGACAAACGGGCGCTGAGAGTCCCCTATAGCGAGATCCAAGTTCTGCAATTTGAGGGACTTGCTCTGCCATGTAACCGGGCCGTCATTTGACTGACCTATTGGGACAAGCACAGTCGGACGCCCCTCGGTATCTACTGCATGGAGAACGTCGCCGTGTGCGGCAACGACGCCGGTTTTCCTAGAATGAAACTTACCGGCATTGGAAATATCTTTAGCTAGGTAGTCATATATGGAACCGGATGTCTCTCTCATCCCTTTACCTTCTCGTCTTCGACGGCCTTAGCCTCATCCAACTCATCGGCTAACCTGAGCTCATCTTCAAGTGACTCGAGATACTCGGCGTCCACGGGCGCCGCAACATAGTCAACTGCAGACTTGGGATTGCGCGATTCTGGAAACATGAAACAGAGGCCTATGACGTGGTCAGCAGCAAACAGGGGTGCCCTGCCGTTCTCGATTCGTTGCAAGGAGTCTCCCTTTCGACCTAGCCCTGATTCTTTGGCAATCGGGTAGACGCAGAGGACGCCGATGCGGTTGGTCTCGCGTAGCTGTCTGTATTGAAGCAGCCGCCGGTCAGAAAGCTGATCGCTTGCTTTCAATCCCAAGGATTGTCGGACAAGGTCAAGACCTACTTCCAAGTCTGCAATTCGGTCGGAGGTCGAAGCGATTGCCTTTAGGTTGGCCGTACCATCACTAGTGGGAATGTACATCTTCTTGCGGCGTAAAAGACGAACTTTTCCACCAAGCCCTAAGTCCAGCTCACCTTCACCAGTCAAGGGTTCCATAATAACAACGTTCCATCGTACTAAATCACCCGCTGCGTGTTCTTGTTGAATGTAGCGTCTTATGGCGTCCTTATCGATCGACTTCGAAGCCTCGTGAATTTTATACGAATCCAGGTAGCTGAGAACATCGGCCGCGGATACATCGGCGAATCCACGTCGTATCCCCGGGAGCTCAGACTCCGCATGCCCTTCGGTGATAAGCCTTTCGAACAGTCGTCTCGTTGCATCAATATTGTTTTGAAGCCATCTGGAGTCGTCTTCCTTAAACATGATCGTTTGGACCCGGCGGCCGGAATAACTTACTTGAGCCTTCGCAGCTGATCGCATTTTGGCGGCCGATGTCACCGACATTTGCGGGTGTGTCCGGATTTTGACCGGCAGTTCGGCTGGAGTTTTACCTTCAACCTCGTACACCGCAATCTCTTCTCGTATCTCCGCCTCCACGATAGACAACATCAAGAACCAGTTTTTGAGCTCAGCGCTCATCCAAATTCGGATGAGGTCCTCGTAGCCGGCTCTGTATCCAAACCAACGACCCATCTGAAGCAGGGTGTCGTACGCCGACGATGCGCGGACAAAGTAGCTGGAGACTAGGCCCTCGAGTGTCAACCCCCGCGACAGAGTGTTGCCACCAATTACGATGGCAGTTTGCGGATGCTTTTTGTCATACTTCAGACGGTCGGTCGATTGATAATTGTCAACTATGACTTTCGTTTCACGTGCGGTTGCTATGAGGTGAGGGAGCATCTCATCGAAGGATATGCGCCTATTCCCGAATGATTCTGCCATCACCCGATCTGTCTCTTCTTCCCAAAGCCTGCGAAAGACCTCTTCTGCACTTGCTTCATTGGCCAGCTCTGAGCGTACTGTGTCCAGAAAGTCAACTACGGCCTCGGCAGTTTTCTCGTGTGCGGCCGCCAACATCGATGTGTGTATCAGCATCGAGGAATGCGCGACATTGCCTGCACGCAATCGTCGGGCGGTTGTGGCCAGGAGGAACCAGCGGATTGCGGAGTCCATTGCTTGAGGAATATCCGGAGTCCACTCCTCCAACAAACTCTTGTTGCGTGGCGGTCGAACCGAATCAACCTCATCCTCATCCATCATTCTGACAACGTCGAGACCATCATCAACTACATTATCGATGTCAACATTATTCATCTGTCCAAAAATTCGCTCCGCACCAAAATAGCCTGCTGGTCGCGGTAAATCAACAATGAAGTCCCTAGGGTATAAGTCCTGTTCAACACGCGGGTCGATAAGCAGGTTCGCAAATGGCGTTGCAGTATATGCAATATATGCAGCCTTCGGATTTGACAAAAGATCGCGAATTAGACCATTAATTGTTGATTGTCGCGACGTTCCAACATCAATGGATGCTTGATCTGCCTCATCGTCAATGATGAGAATTGGACAATTTTGAAGTGTTGTCGCAGAAGCCGTCTTGATCCATCTATGCAACCTGCGTAGACGTGCGGGGTTTTTTTCACGACGGCGATTGAACGGAGTGACTGGGAATTTAGAATTGCGTCAGCGGTTGTCGTTGCACTGAAATCTGCATCAACTGACGTAAGTGGATGTAAAATCGGCGTGCACGGGCTTATTAAATATTCGTCAATTCTATCCTGCGTCTGAGTGCGCAGGTTCTCTGTCGTTCCAGTCAGCACGATAATGAGTCGATAACCAACATCAGCAGCCTTCGCCACCACAGACATGAAGTTCGTTGTTTTGCCACTCTGCACATAGCCCAGAACGAGTCCACGGGTTCTGATTGATTCCTTGCCCGGAGGACTCCCTAATCCAATGACCTTTGAGGATGCTGCGTCCACGCCAGCAACTGCGGCCTCCGGAAGTTCCTCTAGCAATCTTGCCTTCAGGGTAGGCCAGACGACGTCTTCACGACGAGGACCTGAGTACCAGAATCCCCTCTTCCGCTCAATCTCAGCCAAGATCCCAGGGTCTGGAATCTCTCTGATGAGGTTCAATCTTTTTTCATAGCGGAGTCGTGCTTCATGTACAAGACCCTCCGGGGCATAGGCCAGAGCAGTCTGGGCTCCCTGCAGTGTCATCCCTCCGGCCACCAACGCAGCAAGCGTGTCGGCCATCGTGTCGACGTCTTTATCTGAGTACTGCTGCGCCCCCATTTGATCCCCATATTCGGTAGGTCATTGTGCCTGTAAATTGTGTAATCCGATGCTATCGCCAGCTGCTGACAGAGTCACAATGTCTCATCTTTTGCATCACTTTGTGGCTACTTGGGCGTCAGGGCTGCCGAGTGGGAAGCGGCCGCATGCGGCGTTTACAACGGGGCCGCTGGCTGGGCGCGGCAAAGGCCAATCCCGGACATACTGAGCACTACGATCAGTCCATGCTAGTTAGCCGCTTAGGGAATGAACTTTGTTGGAGCCACGCTTGAACACGGTGTTCTGCTTCCCGCCGCAGGGAATCTACGGCCGAACGTGCTAGTCGTGCTCGGAACCCGAAGTTTTGATTCGGATGACGGGTCTGGCGCCCTTCACAATGCCACATTCCAAGGCAGTCGTGAGGGCGTCCTGGACGCCCTCGGTTGAGACCACCCCTCGCCCACTTCACTCTTTTGCTTTTGGAGGTTACTCCCCTATGACCACGCCCCATGTTTTCGTCACGATGGCGGACATCCTAAACTTCGAATGCGATGCTTGGCTCCTTCCTACGGATTCCTTTCTAAGCATTGGACGGCATTGGCTCGGCGCCCACGAAAACCTTCAACGCCTTGCGGCGGAGTCATGTGGAGACGACTTCCGAGCGGGCCGACTCTTCGCCCAAGCCATAAAGGACTGGGATCAAACATCGCCGCTCCCGGTACTCACGGCGGTCCCCAACAACATGGCTTGGGGACCACAGGTCGTAGCCGAACGACTGGAAGCATTCGTCAAAGCCGCAACAGACGCTCTTCGAGAGCCGTCTTCGCACAGACCATACCTTCTGCTGGCAATGCCGTTTTTTGGTACTGCTGGTGGTGGCGCCGGTCAACATCTTGGCGCGGCGCTGAGAGATATTCTCGATTGCGCTTCAGACCTGCGCGAGCGCTATTCAGTGGACATCGTTCTGCTTCTTCAAGATCGGGCCGCTTTCTCTCTCGCCCAAAAACTTCGCCGTGAAGCGCATGCCGCGGGGCGCGGATGGACACCATTGAATCCGAAGCTTCAGGGCAAGGCCGTTGCCCTAGGCGGCAAAGCGAAAGCCGGCCACCTTGTGCCCTTCTTGGGGGCCGGCGTAAGCGTCAGTGCGGGTGCTCCTACGTGGGGACAACTTCTGGAGCGCCTACGCGATGGCATCGACCTCAAGGACGCCTCGAACGTCGACTTTGACAGGCTTGGGCCTCTGGACCACGCCAGCGTCCTCGAGCAGATGTACATCGATCAGCACGGTTCCCGGGCGGATTTCGAAAAGGCGGTTGCCACCGTCGTCGATCTACCTCGTTATGGACTGGCGCCGGCTCTCTTGGCAACACTGCCGTCCGCTGGCGCCATCACACTTAATTACGATCGCCTCTTCGAGATGGCGTGCGGGGACGCCCAACAACCGCGAACTGTACTACCGGAGAATGTCCCGAGCGTCGGCGGCGAGTGGCTGTTGAAGCTCCATGGCTCAGTCAGCAAGCCGGACACAATCGTGCTAACCCGGGACGACTATCTCGGCTTTAACAGCAGTCGCGCGGCCTTGTCCGCCCTGGTGAAAGCACATCTGCTGACCCATCACTTGCTGTTCGTCGGCTTTGGCCTTGCTGATGACCATTTCCACGAGATCGTTCACGACGTGCGAAGGGCCCTGCCGAGCCACAGCCCGGAAAGGCAGCAGATGGGCACGGTTCTTAGCCTGTTTGAGGAGCCGCACCAACGACTGGTTTGGTCCGGCAAGCTCGACATCCTCCCTATGGCCGGATCGTTCCCCGACGGGACGACAAGCAAGGACGAACGGGACGCAGCCATTCAAGAGGCCGGCCGCGACATGGAAATCTTCCTGGACATGACAGCTGCATACGCCGCCGACGACCACTCGTATCTGCTTGCTCCCGCCTATACACAAGGCCTCAGCGCGGACGAGGTTGAACTGCGTCAGCATCTGTTGGCACTTGCAAGGCAGCAACAAACGCCGGCCACCGCGGAAGTATGGGGTGTCATCAGCAAGACGCTCACTAATTTGGGATTCGACCCCGATGCGGTCTACACAGACAGGGCAGATCATGAAAATTGACCCGAAGATCTTGGAACAGGTAGCCGAGCACTTGGGCAACTACGTGTACATGCTCCTGGACCCAAGAACGTCAGTACCCTTCTACGTGGGCAAAGGTTCGCGGACTCGCGTGGCCGACCATGGGCTCGAAGCCGAAGCATTGTCCTCGTCCGAGGACGAAACAGCAGTTGAGCATTCTCGCAAAATCCGAGCCATCCAGGACATTCGTGCGGCAGGATTCGAGCCAGGCATCTGGATACTGCGACATGGCATGGGCTCGGAGTACACGCAAGTGGAGGCAGCGGCCATAGACCTCTTATCGACATTCTTGTTCCGGCCGGCACCAGACTTGCACCCGCTGGCCAACCTCGACCAGTTGACCAATGAGCGGCGCGAATCCTCGAAGGGCCATGGAATAGAAACGTTGGCGAATATAGTGGCGGAATTCGGTGCTCCTCAGCTTGCTCCTCAAACTCCTCCCCTTCTTCTTATTACGCTAAAGCCGTGGGTAGATCTGGAGGAACCTCTACCTGATGGCGGAACGCGCGCTGGCTATGGTTTCCGAACTGAATGGCTGAGCGCCTCCGATAAGTCGCTAATCGCGGCTGAACTCGGTAACTCGGTAAGAGCATGGTGGCGTATCGATCCGAAAGCCGTGGAGAGACTGAGGGTCAAACACGTGGTGGCCGTCCACCGCGGAGTTACTCGAGGCCTATTTCAAATCCGACCGGGCAGTTGGGAGTTGGACGCCGAAACGGGTCGCCGTGGGTTCAGCGTGGACCCTGTTCTGAGCGGACCGTTGCACGACCAGGTCGTGGGTAGGTACGGCTATCGGACGCCTCCAAAAAAGCGTGGCGACATCAGCGCCTTTACCTACTGGCCCAAGCAGTAGGAAAGCTGAACAGCGCAACCACGGAGCCTTTCTGCGGCCCGCAAACCTTGCAAACAACGTAAACTAAGGATTCGACCATGGCCTTGCCGAAAATTCTCTCACCTGCGCGCGTGGACGAGGCTGCTGCTCTCGTCAGCGAGTATTACACGAAGCTCTACCGCCACGGAGCCCCTCAGACCGGCAGTCGCTTCGACGACTGGGCCGGAGGAGGCGACCGGGTTGAGGTGGCAAATGCCATCTCGGCAGATGATCTCCTCGCCGTTTCTTTCCTATCGGTGCAAGTACCACCTCCCGCGATAATCGGGCTCCTTGAAACACGTGGAGCGGAGGTTGCGAGGCTGCTCGAAGAGATTCCGACCGACTTGGATCTGGCAGCTGTTACGGCCGACGAGTACGAAACCGTCCTTGGTGCTCTGAGTCCTGCCAACATACTCTGGCGTTTGCTGCGGGGCACAGACACGTACCGGTGGGGCATCGGGCCCACTACGGCGAGCAAGATAATGGCCCGGAAGCGCCCTCGCCTCGTCCCTATCTACGATTCTGTGGTGGGGCCGCTGATGGGTCTGAACAACAATGACACTCAATGGCGGACTTGGCACACTGCTCTGAGCGATGGAGGCGGGCTCCCTGAGAGGCTGACGGCAATACGGAAAAAATCCGGAATTGACCTGCAAATTTCTCAACTGCGCACCATGGACGTCGTCCTCTGGATGCACGGCAAGAAGCTAGGCATGAACGTTCAGGACGATGCGGACGTCAGTTCATAGGAGAGCTGCGCAGATCCTCATGCTGTTCTGACTTGTCCCCAGCACGACGCCACCACCTGCTTTTTGCAGTCGAGCATCTGCTCCGGCAATCACCCCAGCGTCCCCGCCTTTTGCCGGAGACTTGGGCCAGCAGCCCCCGGCCGCTGCACCAAAAACACCGCCCCCAGCACCAGCACCGCACCCACCCACTGCCACCCCGACAACGACTCCCCTAAGAACACAAACCCCAGCACCGTAGCCACAAGCGGGCTCAGGAATCCCAGGAACGACACCACCATCGTCGGCAGCCGCTGGATACCCCAGAACCACACCGCGTAGGCCGTGAGCGCACCGATGACGCTGAGATAAGCGAAGCCTGCCAGGTTAGGCAGCGAAACCGACCCCGGCAGCCCTTCAACCACCAGCGTCACGGGCAGCAGCATGACCCCACCCATCGCTAGCTGCAGGCCGGTAAACCCAAGCAGCCCCACGCCGTCGGGCCTTCCCCAACGTTTGGTGAGGACTATGCCGGCTGCCATGCTCAGCGCCGCCGCCATCCCGGCGAGCACACCCACAAAAGTCAGCGTCGCGTTGGATCGAAGCACTAGCAAGCCGACACCCGCGGCTCCCACCGCGCAGGCAATGATGTGCGCCATGCGGATCCTCTCCCCCAGCAACAGCACGCCAAGAAAAAGCACAAACAAAGGCTGGATGGACATGACCAGCGCTGCGAGCCCACCCGGCAGTTGGTACGCGGTGAAGAACAGCAAAAAGAAGAACAGCCCGATGTTGAGCGCACCCAGCGCCGCGGCTTTGAACCACCAACTCCCCCGCGGCCACGTTCGGGTGACCAACATGAGCACGATCCCAGCTGGCAGGGCACGCACGGTTGCAGCCAGGAGCGGTCGGTCGGCGGGAAGGAACTCAGTGGTCACCAAGTAGGTGGAACCCCAGACCATTGGGGCAAGGGCGGTGATAAAGAGGTCGCGAGGGGATGCCTTGGGCGACGCAACTCCCGCCTTGCTGGCAACCGCTGCAGATGAACTCATCTTTCACTTCCATACATTTCGATGTCGAACTATTTGATGTAAGACAATGTAGGTGATGTACTGTTTGAGGTCAAGCATTGGAGGACGATGGACCGCGACGCAGTGGACATGATTCTTGAGCAGTGGAACACGGAGCGACCCGACGTCGACGTCAGCTCCATGGGCGTTCTGGGCCGGCTCAACAGGGCGAGTCGCCTCGCCTCACTGGACGTGCAGAAATTCATGAACCAGTTCGGGCTGGAGCCCTGGGAGTTCGACGTCCTGGCGACACTGCGCAGGTCGGCTGCCGAGGCGCCGTTGACGCCGGGCCGACTAGCCAGCCTCACCATGATCGGTTCGGCGGCCATGACTAACCGGGTGGATCGACTGGTATCGCGCGGTCTGGTTCATCGCGAGACCAACCCCGAGAACCGCCGGCAACTCCTCATCAGCCTCACGCCCGAGGGACTCGCCTTGGTGGATGACGTGGTGGAGCACCACGTCGAGAACCAGCAAAAGATGCTAGAAGGCTTATCCAAGACCGAACGGACACAGCTGGCGAATCTCCTGCGCAAGTTCCTACTGACAAACGACGACGGCGAACCCTCCTAAGCGGCTAGCGTCACCCATGCGAGGATGAGGCGGTGGACACTTCCTCTGAGCAGCTGGCGATCGCAATCGGAAAAGCGCTGGGCGGCGGACAGGCAAGCGCCTACACCGGCACCTCGTATTTCCAAAGCGGCAACTATCAGATGAGTTATGCCGTCTCGGTGCACCCGAGGGCTTTCATGTGGACCGCGAAGGAACTGCCGGACGGACGCACCCGAACTTTCGACCCCCGAAGACTGATCATCCAGACCGACGGCGTCGATGATCCTTACGGCCTTTCCATTGACCGCATCCCGTTTTCTTTTCCTGAGGCTGTCCAACTCTCGTTCCCGCTCTCCCTACCCATATGGGGCCGGCAACTGGACGACTACCACCCGGTCGGTTGTGAAGTGAACGGCTCGGACACGACGCTCCTGCTGAGGCACCGCGTTGACCCGACAATCTTTGGGTCCTTCACCTTTGATACAGAAAGCGGAATCGCGAAAACCCTGGTCACACCCACGACGGCAATGAAACTGGAGCGCGAGCTACCACCGGAGAACGGAAAATACGACTTCGGCTTCGTGGCCGGCTCGGGTGACCCCGACTTGCAGAATCGCCTTCGCCCCGACCAAAACACCCCTTAACAAAGCGATGGCCCGCGGACGTCTGTCCACAGGCCATCATCAACTTCCCGGTCACTCGAGCTCGCCCGGCTCCTGGCTGGACTCCTTGCGCCTGCTCCGCCGCAACACATAAAGGCCGTAGCAACCAAACCCCAGCATGAGAACCGCAGCGCCCACCCGCCACCAGACGAACGGCTGCCAGGTCGCGAAAATGACGGCCATAACGAAGAACATCACCACTTGCAGCGGATGCGGAACCTTGCTCATCATTCCCTCTTTCGATCGGGCGCCGCGTGGTCGGCAGGTACATTCATGACGAAGGCGGTCTGAACCGGGCCTCGCACTCAGGCGAGGTCCGATCCCTTTGAGCTCACGAAGCGCCCGTGTCTGCTTAGCCAGTGGAACATGCCAACGGTTCCCGCGACGCTGAGTATGGAAATGACAACGAAACTCCATTCGCCTCCCCTGAAAATTGATGCCGCACTCATCGCCGCCACGCACCCCACGCCCAAAGCGGCCGCACGTGCCGACCCCACCCCAAGTGGAACCCATCGCCAACGCCGGTAGTACTTGGTGGCAGCGATGAGGAGACACATAAGGAGGAGGCCAACAAAGTACACGAGCGGTGCAGGGACCAGACCCACGGATGATATGCCCGCGCCGAAAATCAAGGACAGACATAGAGAGAACCGTTTAGCCCTACACATTGGCCATTTTCACCAGATGCTTGCGCTGGAAGGCCACGAAATGTCTGTTTGCCTGCTCCGACGTCATGCTTCCTCCTAGTGAAGAACGGTCTTTGTTGACCCGCACATTGTGCGCCCGCCATGTGCCGACTAGGTGGCGAAATACTCCTGACTAGGTGTTGTCAGAGCGAAACTAGGTGCCTAAACACCCAAAAATGAGTGGCCGATAGCCGCGTCTAGGGGTTCGCGAGGGAGCCGGGATGGCCTCTTCCGGGCACCGCCTTCATTGGCACCCCACGATGAAACAAAATGTGGGACCCGCCCCCAGCGGATCCCACACTCGGCCTTCAACCAACCAAGGAGACTACCTCAAGCCCGGCGGCACATTACCCACAGCAATACCCATAATGTTCAGCCCATCATTAACCAGCGCGCTCCCCTGCGGCAAGGTCACGCTGGACACCTCAAACGCCGGTGGAATGTCGATCTTCGTGGCAAAGATACGTGCCGGCTCATCCACCCGCACTACCGTTGACGGCCCACCGATGTAAGCCTGCGTGTGCCGTTGGTGATAGGCCGAGGAAGCCACAACCACCGAAGTCTCCGTAGCAACCCCGGAGAGCCAGTTCGGCAGCGAAATTGTCACGGTCCTGCGCTGCCCATTTGTGAAGTGAACTGTCGCAACCCCGGAGGACACGTTGCCGGTGGAGAACCCCGTCACCAACAGTGTCCGTCCGCGTCCTGACAGAGCCACTTCCTGACCAGCTGCTTTCAACGTATCCGGCGTCCCCACAGCCGTCGGATGCCACACGGACGAGACGCCAAATGCCGAATACGGTTTTCCGCTCACCAACCCGGCGGCCGCCAACGCCTCTTCCGAGAATGTCCGGCGATCGGAAGTAACGGCTCCATTCCGTGGATTAGCCGCATTTGCCACGGAGGTTTGATTCACCAATGAACCAAAAGGCAAAGGAGCAACAGCAACGCCAGACCCCTGGTGGGCCCCGATGTTCGGTGCTCCAACGGAACCGGCACCAGAGGTGGGGTTACCGAAGAAGTCCCTGCCGCCGTCGTCGGCCACAGCAACACCGGCACCGACGAGCGGCGACCCGGAAGCAAGCCGGTACCCGGGAACGTCCAGCGTGGTCTGCCCACTGCCTCCGGCCACCAACAGCGGATCGCCCAGCACCGACCCCGTCTCTCCCGAGGGCGGGACAATGCCGCCAAAGTACGCGTTGTTCGCATACACAGCAGCAGCGGACTTAAGAACGCCGCCCGGTGCCACAAACAGGTTGTTCCGCACCTCGCGTGGGCCGGTCATGTCATCCAAAAACACACGGGAAGGGCAGTAGAAGGTGTTGTTGTAGATGTAATGCTTGCCGGTACCGCTGCTGCTGCCGCCCAGACGGCAGTCGTCCTGTGCCACGTTGTAGCGCAGGACCACGTTCGCGGCGGTTGCGCCGCCGCCGCAGTTGGACACACAGTTGAGGTAGAAGCCGCCGGCGTTCCCGTAGGAGTAGTTGTACTGGAAGAGGCAGGTTCCCACGATTTTCATGTCGCAGTCCCAGGCGGTCGAGTCGTAGGTCGAGGTGCTGCTGTTACCCACCACGTTGAACTGGAACACCGGGTTCTTGGAGTTGTACGGCCACATGCCGGCAAAGTTGCCGCCCTCATATGGATGGGCGCCCTGGCCAAGGTTGAGCCCGCTGTTGTACTCAATCAGCGGCGCGTCCGAGTTATGGATCACGATCGCGTCGCCGCCCACGTCGTGGATCTTGTTGCGCGCAACGTAGACCTTGGTGTTGTAGCGCTCCGTGGTGTCCGGGGCGGAGATTTTCACGCCACCGCCGGCGGCGTCGTTGACCTCGTTGTCGGTGATGGTGATGCCGTCCACCGACCCTTTGCCCCACGTACGCACCACGATGCCGGCCGACTGGGCGAAGCCAGCGCCGTTCGTGGCCTTGTTCCGCCACCCGGCCACGTCCTCCACGTGGTTTCCCGTGACCACAATTCCGGCAGTTTGTGCCGTTCCGCTGTTCTCAAACAGGATCCCAACCCTGCGGACCGGAGTGTCCGAAGGATTCACGACATGCAGGCCACTGACGGTCCAGTGACTGACATTCGTGATCTGGATGGCCGCTACAGCACCACCACCGTTGATGGTGGGCTTCGCACCGTCACCGTAGCTGGAGAGCGTGATGGGATGGTTGGCTACACCCGTGCCTACCGGGGTCAGCGCACCAACGCAGTTGGTGCCTGCACGGAAAAGGATCGACTCACCGGCGTTGAATGCGCCGTGGCCGTTGACCTGCGCTATTGAGTTGAAGGGGCTGACCTGGCTGCCGTCGCCCGCACCAACGGCGGAGCAATCCACGTAGAATTTCTCATCGCTGATCTCAACAATGAGCACGCCGATTTTGCCCGTGCTGACCACATCAAAGGGTCCCGTCCCGGTGGCGACCAGTTCCGTCGCCCCGCCTGCGGCTCCGGCCGGCACCACAAAGGTGATGGTGGCCGCCCCGGTGGCGTCAGCAACGGCGTCGGCCACCTTTTCGCCGCGAAGGTTCAGGCTGACGGGGCTGAGCGGCTTAAGGTCACGCACGACGACGGTAGCCGGCGTTCCGGGGACCAGCCCGTTGAGATTGGTCCCGGCTGAGCCCTCGACCCGCAGCGGTGCTGCTATGAACGCGTCCGAGCAGTTGATTTTGGCATCAGCCCAGTCGGCGTGATCGTTGCCGTTCCCCTCCGGGCCGGTCTCCACTTTGAGCTGCAGCGTGCTGCCGCCCTGCAGGTTCACGTTGACGGGCAGGGCTCCGCCCGTCCCCTTCCGCTCTCCTGCGAAGCGCTCGATGCCATCAACCACCACCTTGAAGTCCACTCGACCGCGGTCACCCTGAGTGTCGTCCACACCAACTTGGGCGAGGAACTGCCGGCATTGCCCGCCGAGGTTGTACGTAATGGACGACGCCGCGTGGGTACCAATGCCCTTCGGGTACACAGTGCCCCCGATGGTCAACGGCCGGCGATTCGCATCGCCCGCCGCTTGGCCACCGTTGCTCATGTCCAGTTCCGCCGGTCCCCAACCGTTGGTCATACTCGACCACGGAACGTCGCTGGCATAGACGACGCCGGTGGGTGGCGGGGGTAGTTCTGCTGCGGCTGCGCTTGGGCTGGCGGCGATTCCGGTTGCCAGCACTGCTGCCGTTAGGGCGGTTGATGCGGTTATTGCTGCCAGACGTCTGGCTATGGGTTGTGGGTGCAAGTGGGGCTCCTCATTGAGTGGGTTTCCTCAAGGAGTTTCTTGCGGGGTGTGCGTTTGTGGCAACGAAATGCACAGGTATGAACATGCGGACTGCAACGTTACCCAGCGATCGGTAACGGACCGGCCGAACCTCCCACCCCTAACAAAAGCTATCCAACAGGACTATGCTCCGGTGAATCGTTTGATGACCGCGTTGCTACTGGGGGTAACAGTGATGTTCCAATCAAGGTCGACCAAGAATTCCTGCCATAAAACACCCAACAATCGAAGGCGCCCACTTTTCGTGGGGACAACTCTGGCCGCCGTCGCGGCCCTGCTCTTCGGCGCAACTGCCCTTCCAGCACAGGCAGGCCAGCCGGGCATACGCGCATCAAGCGTCCCAACAAATAACTGGGACCGCGTCGACATCAACACCAGTTACTTTGACGACGTCCTGGCCCGCGACACCGCCGGTGATCTATGGGTGTACCCCGGCGACGGCAAGGGCGGTTGGAAGAAGCCGCCCTTCAAGATGGGCGAGGGCTGGAACGTAATGACGGCCATAGTCGGGGCCGGAAAATTCCAAAGCGAGTTTAACGACGACATTCTCGCCCGGGACATCAACGGCGATCTCTGGCTCTACCCGGGAACGGGCGCCGGGTACCTCAAACCACGAACCAAGGTTGGCGTCGGCTGGAACGCCATGACCGCCATCATGGGTCCTGGCGACTTCGACGGCGACTACTGTGCGGACGTCATCGCCCGAGACGTTGAAGGCCGGCTCTGGTTGTACCCCGGCGATCACGCCGGCGGCTGGAAACCCCGGAGCCAAATCGGCGTCGGCTGGAACGTGATGACAGCCCTGATCGGCCGCGGTGACTTCAACGAGGACGGCAAACGGGACGTCATGGCCCGCGACACCGGCGGACGGCTGTGGCTCTACCCCGGCGACGGCAAGGGCGGGTGGCTGCCCCGCACGCAGGTAGGCGAAGGCTGGAACGCCATGACGGCCATCATCGCCACCGGCAGATTCGACGGCAACTACCCAGGTTACTCACAGATCATCGCCCGTGATGCCAACGGAGACCTCTGGCTCTACCCCGGCGTCGGCAGTCGTCACCTCGAACCCAGGAAGAAGATCGGGGAAGGCTGGAACGTCATGACTGCGCTGATCTGACCCAACCGAAACGCCACTAAACGGCAGGCACCAAGGCGGGCCCCGGCGTCGTACGTCCGCAGCGTGAGTGCTACTTTGGACGGAAGCTGCTGGTTCAGGGGGATGACATGGAAGCGTGGGAATGGGTCTTGGCGTCGCTGGCGGGACTGTCCGCGGTGTTCGTCATGGGAGCGAACATTTGGGCGATCTTCGATGTCCTACGGCAGGAGCGTCTCGATCAAATTGCCCGGATCATGTGGGTGCTGCTGTTCTTCGTGGTGCCGCTGTTCGGCGTTGTCGTGTGGCTTTACGCGAAGCCGCGCCTGTCTGGTTTGAGTAGTGGCTTGCGCTTGCGGAAGACGTTCTAGACGTTGGGCTCAGCTACTCTCGCCCTGATTGCCGCACGAGCTTCGTGGATTATCCGGCAGGATGCGACAACAGCAGCCATCGCGGCCGCGACGAATGCGCTGGTCGAAGGGCACGACGGCCAGGCACTTCGCGAGCTTGCCAGCGCTTCGCTTCACATCAACGTGTTCGAGCTTGGGGTCCTCATCGACGATGCTCTCAAGGAGCTTGACGTGGCGACGGGTGACATGACACAAGACGATGCCCAGCTTGTGGCGGCTTACCATTACGCCAGCCGAGCCATCGAGGGAACCATCCCTGTACGGGAACTCGCGTCGTGGGCACACCGGGTTGTCGGTCACGAAGGACACCTCATCGCGCAAGAGTTGGTTGAACTAGATGACGCATATGATGCCTACGACGGGTGGGGTGGGGAACCCGACGCCAGGCAGGTGGTCATTCGTTTTATGGACGCAGCGGAACCGGAGATTCAGAAGTGGATGCGACCATGAGCGGCAAGCCAATGAAGCCCTCACATGTGCTTTGGACATGGCCAACGACATCCGGACCGGACGACGTTGTCCGTTGCATGGTCGACTATGCCTTCAGCATCCACACGGAGGGCGGCATTGTCCTCAGGGTCGAGAATGAGTTCATTTACAAGTCAGCTTCCGGCCTAAGTCAGCGCCTTAATCCCGCCGGAGACCCTTCCCAGCTGGGGCCTGCACTCTCGATCGCACGCTCCTCAGTCACGGCGGGGTTCGCTGACGACCGCGGAAACCTACATGTCGACTTCGCCGACGGTAGCACCGTTGAGGTTTCGCCAGATGAACAGTACGAAGCCTGGACGCTCAATGGGCCAGAGGGATTGCTCTTGGTTTCTTGCCCCGGCGGCGGTCTCACAACTTGGGGTTTGGACACACAGTAACCTCATTGAAAGCATGTTCAAGCGTCAGGCAAGCTGCCGGCAGCCAAGGCGGGTTCCGGCGTCGTGATTCAGCGTGCCAGGGTTATCAGCTGCAAGGATGAGAATATGGAGCCGGACATCGAGCAATTGCTAAGTGGGCCTCGTGGCCGTCGCCTCTGCCTTGAACTCGCGATGGAAATGGACCAGGACGTCCGGATCGCCGTCTTCCACCTCGGATACAACCTGGATCCTGGCGCTGGAAGGTCACGAAGGATGTTGACCATGAATCCCTCCGGCGAGGCGCCGCCTCCACTACCGGAGTCGACCATGGGTGAGCTCGCGGGCATGATCACGTCCCTGGACCTCAAAGGTGTCACTGACGAGCTGGTTCAACACGCCCTACAGCGCGCAGTTGACACCGCCAGATACTGGCAGGAGCCCGAAGGGGAGGACTTCCTCGCCGCCACCCAGGAAATCACAGAGTCCCTGGCGCATATCGCCAAGAGCCTGGAAGGAAAACCCGCAACGCAGTGGTGGGACCAGAAGGCACAACCCGCGCAGTGGGCCATCGACTGGCGCTCAGCGGACGATCCCACGCAGCTCCCCCGAAACCCGCAGCACACCCTGTTCGAGTGGGCACGAAAGGAACGTGCCGAGGAAATCCGCGCGGCCAAGGAACGGCCGCAAGACCCTCACGCCAACTTCAGTGGCGAATGGTGGTCGATCCCTCACGGGCTGATTCACACTGTGGCACGGATCCCCGACGGGCTCAGCCTGGTTGAAGATTCCCTCGGGTGGGAGGAAGCCACGGTTATCCCCGTCGCCGGAACAGGCAGGATTTTGGAGATCACCACAGAAGAAGACTGGATTAACCTGTGCCGGGCGTTCCCGTTGGAAGTCACAGCATCCCGTCGTCACGATTGGTTCCGCACCACCGGCCGCCATGGCCGCTGGGTCATCCCCGACTGGGAGCAAGCGGCCAGCACGTGGGATGCCGTTCACCTCACTGTCGCCGGCTACCTCAGCGCTGCCGGCCGTGCCCTACAAACAGACGAAGACACCGCAACCGTCATCGCGGGGTGGGATCCTGGCAGCACCTTCTGGCTCACGGACGTGGCCCGCGAAACGGAGGGCCCACGGCAGTTCTGGCACCAGCCGCACAACGAGGACCAGTGGGAATTGGTCCCCGGAAACTGAACCCGCCCGCTCAGGCGGGGCCGTAAAAGAGCTTTCCGAAGAACCACCACGTATGGGGCACAATCAGGGTTTTGGGCGGACCAATGTACGAAGCACCGAACGCAGATTGGGCTCGCATCTTCGGGACATCAGCGCAGCCTAAGGTTTAGGGGCAACCGGGATCAGGCCTCCGCTGGTCCACGCCGTGAGCTTCTCGACCTCTTTGCTATCCAGTTGCAGACCCGCAACACGGCACATGCCTTCGACGTGCCCTACCCACGCGCTAGCCAGCTCAGCTTCAGTCAGTGCGTCTGAGAGATTGACCTTGGCGTAAATAAGTCCCTGAATAAGGTAGTTGACCGCAGACCGTGCCACGGGAATGTCTGCCGCCAAGCATTCGTCGCGGACCATTTTTGCCAGCTCGTTGCGATTGGTGGTCTCCTTCAACTTGCTGGCCAAGGAGACCAAAACCTGCCTGTACTGAGGTGCCGACAGCGCGGGGATGTCCGTGACTCGTGCAATCTGCTTCTCGAATGCTTCTGTAGATTCTGGCTCTGAAGGGAGGTCGGCCTGCGAGAAGCGCTTCGAGTCCCACACCCAGCCAGGAGACGGCACAGGCGCGAACTCAATCCGATCGTCGACCCGAGCTACCCAGGCGCCAAACTTACCGTGTCCGTCCCAATCAGTGGACAACGATGAGTTAGCGCTCAGTGCGCGTTGGGCCACCACGGCAGACTTGATGGGCCCGGCCGCAGTCGTGACCAAGTCACGCACAGCAGCTGCAGCCGTCGAGAGGCCCGAGGACTTCTTGGCCGCAGTATCCGTTTTCTTCGACTGGGCAGTGGAGGGAGCGACTGCTGCTGCCGAAGTGTCGGTTCCACTCAACAGGGCCAGGAAATCATGCGACTGGATGATGGTGTCCGCCATTTGCCGATAAGCGGCGGCAACGGGTCCGGCAACAATGACGGTGGTTCGCCGATCAGCGGCCCGGAACCGCTGGACCAAAGAAGTGAAGTCAGCGTCGTCCGAAGCTATGAAGAACTCTTCGACGTGGGCAGCCCCGGCCAGCACATCCACCGCGTCCAGGACCAGGTTGATGTCGGTGCTGCTCTTGCCCTGCTGTGTGAGCGACGGACAGTCGATGACCTTGAAGCCCGCACGAGTCCAGAACGTCCGGTATTTGGCATAGACAGTTGGATTCAGATAGCAGTTCCTGATGAGGAATCTGACGTTCTTTCCACCTGATTCGTCGGCTTCCGTAATGGCGTCCAGCCATTGCCCTGGATCCGTTGCAAAGCGCTCAGCAGCACCGGGGTCCAAGGCTTTAAGACCTATGTATACGTTGTCGAAGTCAACGAATATTGCAGCTCTAACCCGTGGGTTCGTACCGCCGGCAACAGGGGATGATGTCATTGCCCCAGTATGGCGGCTGTCGATCCGGATGCTGGGCAATGGCACGTCCCAAGCATGAGCGGACGCGCATGCCCCGCCGTTGGCACTCAACCCGGCGGGCCGCCGTCGTGCACTAACGCCTCAAACCCTCAGCCGCCCGCAATGTCCCGCAGCGTTTGCAAGTGCGCCGCCCAAACTTCACGCCCCGCGGCCGTCAGGTTGGCGGAAGTCCTCGGAAACTTCCCGGCGAAGCTTTTCTTGATCTTCACGAACTCGGCCTTCTCCAAAATCGAAAGCTGCTTGCTCAATACAGAGTCGCTGACCTGTATGGCGTCACGCAGGTCCTTGAAGTCCAACGACTCCGCCTTTGCCAGTGCAGCCATGATGGAGAAACGGACCGGAGAGTGCACTACCTCGTTGAGCTGGTGGCGCGGGTGTTCCGCCGGCGTGCTCATGCGCGCAGCTCGCGGAAGGCGGCGGCCAGGCCAATGGCAGCCAAGGCGATAGCGGCCGGGATGTAGAAGCACAGGTTTCCGTCGCGGAAGAAGTATGCACCAACCACTAGGGCCACGACGTACAGCGCGAAGTACCCGAGCAGGGACGTCAGGAAGCGCTTGGTGAAACCGGCTTTGGTGGACCGCTGGAACATGGGCCAGATGCACGCGGTGATGGCACCCCAGGCACCCACGGAGCAGGCCAACAAAGGGGCTCCGTAGCCAGTTACAAGCACGATGTGCATCCCGATCATGAGCAGTGAACCCATGATGGCGAGGCTGGTAAACGTGACGGCCACGGGCCAAGCCGCTGCGTTGATGGATGTAGCACCCACTGAGTCGGCTTTCGCAAGGAGTTCGCGTGCTTCAGCTGCTGACATGTTGCCGGTGGTCTCGTTCATGGTTCCCCCAAAGTTGTGCGGATCAATAAGCCCACTCTAGGAAAGTACTTTCCATATTGTCAAGTACTTTCCCATGACGTTCTAGTTAGCGCCCGCCCCACCACTCCCGGTAAATTTAGACAAAGAGTTTGACCCTCGGTGAGCAACACCACTCGCGCGCCTCACGAAAGCAGGATCATATGACAGTCTCTCCCCTCATCTGGGGCATCACCATCGTCGTCATTCTGGCGCTTCTGGCCTTCGACTACTTCTTCCACATCCGCAAGGCACACGTCCCCTCGCTCAAGGAAGCGGCCATCTGGTCCTCCATTTATGTGGGACTCGCGATAGTTTTCGGCATCCTCGTCCTGATCTTCGGCGGCGGCCAAATGGGGTCCGAGTACTTCGCCGGCTACATCACGGAGAAGGCCCTCTCGGTCGACAACCTGTTCGTGTTCCTGATCATCATGGCGAGCTTCAGGGTGCCTCGTGAGGATCAGCAGAAGGTCCTGCTCTTCGGCATCGTGTTCTCGCTGATCGCCCGCACCGGCTTCATTTTCCTGGGCGCGGCGCTGATCAACTCGTTCGCGTGGGTCTTCTACATCTTCGGCCTCATCCTGCTGCTCACGGCAGGCAACCTGCTCAAGCCCGGCGACCACGGGGACGGCCAAGCCAACAACTTCATCATCCGGCTCGCCAAAAAGCTCTTCCACACTACGGATAAGTACGACGGCGACAAGCTCTTCACTATCGTGAATGGCAAGCGTGCCCTGACTCCCATGCTCCTGGTAATGGTGGCCATCGGCGGCACGGACATCCTGTTCGCGCTTGACTCCATCCCTGCAATCTTCGGCCTCACGCAAAACGTCTTCATCGTCTTCACCGCCACGGCGTTCTCACTGATGGGCCTGCGCCAGCTCTACTTCCTGATCGACGGCCTGCTGGACCGCCTCATCTACCTCTCCTACGGCCTGGCAGCCATCCTCGCGTTCATCGGCGTCAAGCTAATCCTCCACGCCCTGCACGAGAATAACCTGCCGTTCATCAACGACGGCGAGCACGTCAACGTCATCGAGATCACCACCGGCCTCTCCTTGAGCGTGATCATCGGTGTCCTGATCGTCACCGTGGTGCTCTCACTGATCAGCCCAGCGGGCAAGGCCCAGACGGCCATCAACAACGCCCGCCGCCACGCCGTCGACTACCTGGACCTCGACTACACCGCGGACGCCAACGAGCGCGAACGCATCTACCGTGCGCTGACCGCCGAGGAAGCGCAGATAGTCCAGATGCCACTCAAGTATCGGAACAAGGCCAAGGACGTGGACAAGATCCGCGAGCAAGTGACCGAAGCCCACCGCCAGCACGAGGCCTTCCTCAACCGCTAAGGACCGCCAAAGCTAAGAAGTCAGGCGCCCAGGAGCACGCTGATCTGATCCCGGATCTCGTCGCCAACCTGGGCGTCTGTCAGTTCTTTGGTGGCCGAGGACGTCATGCTGATGAACATGATCGCGGAGATGATCCGTGCCAGCTTGGCGGGGTCACGGGCAAGCAGTTGCTCGTCGCGGCCCACGAGGTCGGCAATGGCTTCTTCCGTGCGCATGGTCAGAGACAGCGCTTCTGCGTGGTGCGGCTCGGCGGGATCCCCGAAGACGATTTCCTTCAGGTAGGTGCGGCCGTTCTCGATCTGGACGCGGTTGCATTCGATGATGGGCCGGATGATGGCCATCACCGCATCAACCACCTCAGTTTCAGCGGCTGCTGCGTCTACTCCCTTGGTCAGCGCTTGGGCGTACTTGACGTTGTGCACCAGCAGAAGCAGCTCCGCCTTGGTCTTGGCGTACAGGAACAAGGTTCCCGAACCGACGTCGGCCTTTTCAGCTACTTGCTGGGTGGTGACCTCATCCACTCCGTACTGGGTGAAAAGCTCACGGGCTGCCGCCGTGATGCGGTCAAGCTTCTCCTGCTTATTCCGCTCACGTCGGCCAAGGGTCTGGGGCGCAGGCTGCATTTAGCTACCGTATCAGCGGGCTGAGGTTTCAGCGGGCCGAAGCATCGGCGGGCGCCACATCAGCGGCCCAGGAATTCGAGGGCTACAGGGACAAACCTGTCATGGAACTGGAAGATGCCACCGTGCCCGGAGTCGGGGTAGATGACCAGTTCGCTGCCCGGAATCCGGCGGTGCATATCGTTCGAAAGCACCGAGGGCACCATGCGGTCGTTGTCACCGTTGGCGATCAGCGTCGGCTGGGTGATGACACCCAAATCGGCCGACGGCGACAATCCCCACCGGCGGATGGCTTTCAGTTGCGTCTGGAATGCGCCGAGCTTGAAAGGTGCCTCGCGGTTGGTGGTGCGTTCCTTGAGGCGATTGATGAAGGCCCGGGCAGCAGGCTTACCGTCCGCGTTCCTGTTGAAGAACAGGAACTCCTTGGGGTCCTGCCGGGTCAGGGTGGCCCGGAGGATGTCGTAGTAGGTGATTCCGATGATGTTCTGGATGCCTTCGCCCCCTGCAGGGCCCGTGCCGGCGAGCACCAGTTTGCGAACAAGCCCCGGGTGCTTGAGGATCAGCGCCTGGGCGATCATGCCGCCGAGGGAGAATCCGAAGAGCTCCACCTGCGGATAGCCAAGGGCTTGGATGAAGGCAGCGGCGTCGTCGGCCATGCTTTCGATGCTGTCCGGAACGCTTCCAGTGGACGCACCCACTCCGCGGTTGCTGAAGGTAATGACGTGGTGCTTCGCGGCGATGGGATCAATGATGCGCGGATCCCAGTTGTCCATGGTCCCGGCGAGGTGGATCAGGAAGACCACTGGAACCCCGCCCTTGGGCCCCATCTCCCGGTACGCGTACGTGACGCCGCCGGTCGTCACTGTCTTCGCTGGAACCTGCAGATATGACTGTTGTTCACTGCTCATGATGTTTGTCCTGTCGGGGTGTTGGTTTGGGGTTAGAGATGACTGACGACGGTCTTACCGCGGACGCCGCCCTTTTCCAGGGCAGCCAGGACATCGGCCGTCTGATCGAACGGCACTACGCGTCCCAGTACCGGCTTGATCTCACCAGCGTCGATAAGTGCCGCAATTTCCCTCAGCTGGCCGCCGTCGGCGCGCATGAAGAGGAATTCGTAGGTGACACCCAGGCGGCGGGCCTTGCGGCGGATGCCCGAGCTCAGCAGCGTCATCGCACCCAGCAGCACAGGGTTTCCACCCAGCTGACGGGCGAAGCCGGCATCCGGCGGTCCCGCAATGCCGATAGCCTTGCCGCCTTTCTTCAAGACCTTCAGGGACCGCTCCAGGTTCTCGCCGCCAAGGCTGTCCAGGACGAGGTCGTAGTCATGGAGGATCTCCACGAAGTCCTCGGTACGGTAGTCAATGACCACGTCGGCGCCGAGCTCACGGGCAAAGTCCTTGTTTCCTGCGCTGACCGTGGTGGCCACGGTGGCGCCCAGGTACTTGGCGAGCTGGATGGCGATGGAGCCCACTCCCCCGGCGCCAGCATGGATGAAGACCTTCTGGCCGGGGCCAACGTTGCCGCGCTCCACCAGCGCCTGCCACGCGGTCAAAGCCACCAGCGGAAGCGAACCCGCTTCCTCCATGCTGATGGTGGCCGGCTTGATGGCCAGATCTTCCTCGGCGACGGCAATGCGCTCCGCGAACGTGCCGATGCTGTCTTTGCCGGGGCGCGCAAAGACCTCGTCGCCGGGCGTGAAGGACCGCACCTTCGGCCCCACCTTCAGGACAACACCGGCCACATCATGGCCAAGAACCTGCGGCAGCTTGTACGGGAGGATCTGCTTGAACTCGCCCAACCGGATCTTCTCGTCCAGCTGGTTCAGGCCGGCTGCGTGAACCTCAACCAGCACATCGTGGTCCCCGAGCATGGGCTCCGGGACGTCGACCTGCTGCAGGGGTTCCTTGTACTGGTTGAGGACGAAGGCTTTCATGGGGGTTCTCCAATGATCGATTAACTGACTTAACTCAATTATGAGTTCACTCAGTTATTTAGTCAAGGGCCCCGGTCCCTTCAGTCAGTCAGTGTTCTCGGCGGCAGCCTTCAGGTCGGCGGCAAACTGTTCAAAGCTGGCGTCGAACGACGGGATCTTATTGGCAAATAGCGGGAATATCGGCCCGCCGATGCGCTCGTTCATCTCGAACAGGGTCCCCCCGCCATTGGTTTCGGTGAGCGTATAGACGCGGGTTCCCATCGCATCACCCCAGGCCAGCCGGCTGGAGGGCTCGAATTCCTTGACCTTGAGCTTAAACGTGCGGTTGGGATCCAGCGTGGAGACCAGCTGAATGGTTGATCCGGGTTTGATCTCGCCCTCCATCGAAACGATCGTGGAGTTCCACCGCGGATAGTCCGATGCCGTGGTCAGCAACTTCCACACGGTGGCTAGGCTGGCGTTGACGGTGGTGGACACCTGTGTGGTGCGGCTGAACGCCTTGCTGACGGTAGTGGCGATTCCATCGGGACTGGGTGACATGGTGTTCCGCTTTCTCCGAAGTGCACGGTTATTGGCCGCCTCTTTCAGATGCTACATTTCGCGACACTCACCGGCGGCGGTCCCCGGTAGATGATTTACCCGCGCCTTCCATTCGACTGCTTGCCGCTTGTGCGGACCGCCGGTAGCCGCTCGGACTGACGCCGTATTCCCGCGAAAACGCGGCACTGAACGTGAACGCATTGCTGTAGCCAACCTCCTCCGCGATGATTGCCGTAGTCGCATTGCTGGAGGCCAAGCTGTCGGCAGCCAGCGCCAGTCGCCAGGCGCTGAGATACGCCATAGGTGACTGCCCGACGGCGGCACGGAAGCGGGCGGCCATGGTGGCCCTGGAGACGTGGCATCTGAGCGCGAGCCCGGCCACGGTCCACGGCACCGCCGGCTCCTGGTGCAGGAGTTCGAGAGCCTGGGCAACGACGGGTTCCCGGGACGCGTTTGCCCACGTTCCCTGAAGTGCGTCTCCCCGGTCCACGCAGGCACGCACCAAATTCAGCAGGAGAAGATCCAGGAGCCTGTCCAGCGCGCTTTCCTGTCCCGGCCGTTGATGCGTGAGTTCGCGTTCCAACATCCCCAACAGGCCGCCGTCGAGGTCTTCCTCCCCGAAGACCGCCAGCCTGGGCAACGCTGACGTGACCAACTGGCCCACGGCCGCCGGCGACTGGTATGTGCCGATCAGCAGGACTGTCTCGCCGACGGCGCTGTTGCCCCACGTCAGCACACCCCGGGAAAACGTGAGCTCCAACTTTTCGCCGCTGGGGGTGTGGCAGGACTGGTCGGCATCGATGACCACCGTGGCTTCCCTGCCGGGAGCATCAGCCACGATATAGGGTTCCGGCCCACGGACTGTCGCCGCCTGACCCTGCAGGATGAGTTGAGGTTCAGCACCGTCCGCAGAGATCCATGCTTCCCCGCTCACCACGACGATCACCGTCAGGGCGGCCTGGTCCTGGACGTCAATGGCGAAGGGCGGATCCATCACCACGCGGAGGGCGAATGCCGCCTGCGCCCGAGGACCCGTGAGGAACTGCGAGAGTGGGTCCATGCCGTCATCTTAGACGCCAGCGTATGAAAAGTGGACCCTTGCCTATTCATCGTCTACGCCGGCGAGGGCAGGCTTGATGCATGACAACTTTGAGCATTTGGCTTCCCGTAGCGGCCGGAACTGGTTCGGCCTTGGTGGGCGGCTTCTACTTCGCCTTCTCCGCACTCGTGATGCCCGCACTCCGAATGCGACCGACAAGCGACGCGGTTGCGGCTATGAACGCCATCAATCTCAAAGCCGTGACGCCGCCGTTCATGATCTTGTTCTTCGGCTCGGCCGCCGCCTCCGCCGGCGTGGTGATTGCCGCCGTCGTCGATCCCGGAAGCCAGCCGCCCCTCCGGGTGGCAGGCGCAGCGGCCTGCCTGGCTGGATTCCTCTCCACCATGGCGATCAACGTGCCGCTCAACAACCGCTTGGCCCAAGGATCCAGCCAGGATTGGAACCAGTTCCTGCGGGGCTGGGTTCCGGCCAACCACCTGCGCGCCGCCCTGTCGATCGCAGGCGCGGCGGCGCTGCTGATCCCGCTGAATCCCTAAGCCGCGGGCTTCCGCCACATGACAGCAAGCACCAGCACCACAGCGCTGAGTCCCAGCATCACCAGGACCATGATCCCCCAGTTGGCCTGGTTCACGCCCGGGCCGTAGAGGACACCGATCAATACGGTGGCCGTGATGGCTCCGAGGTAGCGGCATGTCTGGAAAATTCCGGCAGCCACTCCCCTCTCCTCGGGCCGGGCAGACACGTACAGGCCCTGGTTGGAGGCGGTGCTCACCACACCATAGGGAACGCCCATGAGCGCCGTCAGCACGAACACGAGCGGAGCCCACAGCGTCATGGTCAAGAATCCGAGCGTTCCCGCCGCAACTGTCAGAATCAGGACACCGGTGATCAGGACAGGACGTACGCCGAACCGCTCGATGAACCTCACCGTCAGTGGCGTCACCACCACCGACAACGCCGCGAGGGGCAGCATCAGCAGGCCGACCACACCGGCGTCGTAGTGTCCTGCCTCCTGCAGCAGTTGCGGCAGGCCGAAGAACGCGAAGTAATAGACGCCGCTGAAAACGATGAACAGCAGGTAGACCAGCAGCAGCGGTCGGTTCCGGCCCAGCAGGCGAAGGTCCAGGAACGGCGGCTGGAAGCGCAACTCGCGCCAGGCGAAGAGCGCGCCGATCACCGTGGCGGCGCCCAGCAGGTGCCAGCGGTAGCCGGGCATGACGTTGAGCAGGGCCATCATGGCGAGCATCAGCGAGGTGACGAAGGCGAGGATGCCGGGGATGTCGGAATCGCGGATCAGTTGACCAAGCTTGCCGGTCTCGCGCCCGGAATCCACCGGCGCCACTTTGTAGACCACGGTCATGGCAAGCAATGCGATGGGCACGTTGATCGCGAACAGCGCCTGCCACCCCACCAGGCTCACCAACAGCCCACCCACTACAGGGCCGACGGCAGCGGCCGAGGTGTTCGCCATCTGGATCCGGCCCAACGGCCGCGTGGACGGCAAGTCAGCCAGCCGGCTCAATTCGGTGACCATCACGACGGCGGACGGGTACGCCGTCGCGGTCCCCACCGCCATGAGCGCGCGGGCCACGCAGACCAGCGCAAAGTTGGGCAGGAACGGTGCGATGGCGCAGGTGACCGCGACCAGCGCCATGCCGAACATGAACAAGCGGCGCGGACCGAAGCGGTCGGCGAGCCTGCCCATGAGCGGCTGGCCTGCGGCGGACGCGAGATAGAACGAGGTGATCACCCAGGTGACCGTGGCGACGTCAAGCTCGAAGTGCTCCCTCAAGACCACCAGCGCGACGGCGATCATGGACGAGTTCAGCGGATTGAGCGCCGTCCCGAGGCTCAGCGCAGCAATCGCGAGGCCGGGACGGGGTTTGTTGACGGTCACCCGCCTAAGTCTGCTCCATGGTTGCCTCGGGTCACGAAACAGGGTCACAGGGCGGACCTTTCGCAGGGACCGACGGAGAATTTTCACGCGCGCGGACCGCTTGAAGTCCCTCAACTTACCGACGCGCACTCCAGCAAAATTGAGGTTGACTGAGTGCACGGAAAATGTGGCATAGAAAAAGTGACCTTCTCGTCACACAATGACGCTTAACAGTCAAGTCAAGTTTCACTGACACACGCCAGCTCACATAGAGTTCAGCTGAACCACAGCAATGGGGGGTTCGCGCAGCAGCAGAATTGCCGTTGCGCCGTTAGTAACTTACAAAAGGACGCACGTGGCCAATCAATACCCGCCCCAACCTCAGCCTCAGCCTCAGCCTCAATCAGGCCAGCCATTCACAGGCGGGGCATATCCGCCGCCGCCCTACGGCACCCAGTACCCACTTGGTCCGGCACCCAAGAAACCTCTATGGAAAAAGAAACGATTCTTCATTCCGGCCGGCATTCTTGCCTTGATGATCATTTCCGGTATTGCCAATGGCGGCAAAAAGACGGAACCAACCGCCGCTCCCTCTCCAGCGGCGACGCAGTCAGCCGAGGCTGCCACAGCCCCTCTGGCAGCAGCCTCCGGAGAGCAGAGCGCACCAAGCCCTGCAGCACCTGCCGCGGCTGCTGCTCCTCCAGTCAGCGAATTCGGCGCACATCCGTCTGACCAGACGGCTTTCCTGGCCGCATTCGAAGCCGGCAAGACTGCGCACTCAAACGCGGGTAACGACCTCCAGAAAGCCAAAGCCATCACAGACCGCGACACCGCGATGTGCGCGGCAATCGGCGGCGCACCCGTGGGCGAATGGACTGGGAAGATCACGAGTATTGGTGCAAACAATGATGGCTACGCCCACATTGATGTTCGACTCTCCAAGGATGTGGAAGTCAAAACGTGGAATAACGCACTTTCCGATTACTCCGATAACACGCTGATTAAGCCCGGCGCACTGTACGACTCCATCCTCCAGCTCAAGGAAGGTCAGACTGTGGTCTTCTCCGGAGAGTTCGTCCCCAAGGATGCTTCGTGCCTCCAAGGAACGAACCTCACTGATGCCTTCTACGCTGTGGACCCTGATCTGCTGTTCAGGTTCTCAGCAGTGCGAGCAGGCTAAAGCCTTCACCTAAACATTTAAGGGTGGCTGCCTTCTATAGGGCTTCATTTTCGTGAGCTGTAGACCTGTTCTCGATCGTCCTTTCGGCTAGATGCCCCTGACAACTTCGTGAGAGCTGCGTTGCTAGAGATGACCGTCCGCTTCTGCGGGCGGTCATCTCTATGTGACGCGCAAAATAGAATGCCCAATTCCCAGCTTCCATTTGGCCTACGGAGAGGTGACAAATCCGGCGCGCAACCCGGAAGTATGAGCAACTCCGCTAGGTAGGCGCCGCACATTGGACATGGACAGCAAAAACGTGAGCAACCCTGCCGTTGTGGCCAAGCCCCAGGCAGTTCCTAGTTGGCGCAGTGTCCGCGGTGCACCGTTACCCGGTTCGGCGCCGGCCAGCATCTCGGAGCTAACTACCACAAAGCGCGTGTACGATTGCGGACATCCGGCGACATCAGCATCGCCGTGGCGGACAACATCATAGACCGGTCAGCGCCTTCAACTGCCCCGGCCAAGCTAGGAATCTCATTTGGAAACTCTGGACCTCTCCCCCGTCAACCTGCGCGACCTCGGCGGGCTTCCCGTTTCCGGCGGAACCACCCGCTCCGGTGTGCTGCTCCGCAGCGACGACGTCTCGGTGATGCCTGCCGCATTCGCCCAGCAAATGATTGACGACGGCGTCACGTCAGTCATCGATCTTCGCTCACCGGAGGAGGCACTCTTCACCGGGCGGGGTCCATTGACCGTTGCCGGCGTCAGTTACCACCACCTCGCCCTGACGGCATCCATTGCGTCGCCGGAGACCATCAGCCACGACATGATGACGGCTGCCACTACTCCTGCGCATGTTGGCGCTTGGTACGCCAATCTGCTGGAAACACAGGCCCGGCAGCTCGCCCTCGGCGTGACGCTGGTAGCCATGGCCGACGGCGCCACCGTCTTCCACTGCGCGGCCGGCAAGGACCGTACGGGAGTGTTCGCCGCCGTCGTGCTTTCCGCGTTGGGCGCTTCACCCGAAACCATCTCGGCCGACTACGCCGTCACCGCCACCCGCCTGCCGCAGCTGTTCCCGAGGCTTCGGGCCATTCTGGGCGGCCTCATGCCGGACCGCGTCCTTGATGAGGAAGCGATCAAAAGCATGGGCGCCATGATGGGAGCCCACGTGGAGTCCATGGAGGCGATGCAGGCGCTGCTGATTGAGCGGCACGGGAGCGTGCTGGAGCCGGTGCGGCGTGCCGGACTGTCCGACGCCACCATTGCCCAGTTGCGTGAGCGCTTGGTAGTTCCGGGCAGCTGAAGGCCGGCTACTCCTCGAAGTGCGTGGTGATCTTCCCGGACGAGACGGCCGCGATGATCGACTTCGCCAGGTGCCGCAGCTTGATGTTGCGGTTGCTGGAAGCGGTGCGAAGGATGGTGAAGGCCTCCTCTTGGCTGCACTTGTTCTGCGCCATGATCGCCCCGACGGCGAGGTCGATCACGGTGCGGGACTCCATGGCCGCCGCGAGGTCGTTCCGGGCGTCGCTGAGCTGCGCGATCTTCAACGCGAGACGCAGCGATTTGGACGCGTGCGACGCAAAGACCTCGGCACGCTCCAGATCAGACTCGCTGAACGCATCGCTGCGTTCCGAATAGAGGTTCAGGGCCGCCCGGGTGTCGCCCTCCACCAGGAGTGGCACGCTAAGGATGGAGCGCAAGCCTTGGTGTGATGCAGCTTTGACATATTCCGGCCAGCGGTGTTCACGCAGCAAGTCTGGCACCAGGACAGCCGTTAGCTTATCCATGGCCGTGAGGCAGGGACCTTCAAAGTCATTTTGGAGTTCGTCCATCACACGGGCACGGTCATCACTGCTGGCCGCGGTGGCTGACTTCTTGCGACGCAGAACGGTGATGCCGCAGAAGACGGTGGAGTCAGGATGCGAGAGACTTTGGGCCGAGAAGGCCGCAAGATCGGCGAGAAAAGCTTCGACATCTTCGCTGCCCAGGACTAGATCCAAAAAGTACCCATTCTGGAGAGCTTCCTGCTCAGGGCGGGGGTTGACCATGCACGTTCCTACTGACTGAAATGCGTCCCCAGCAGACAGCAAAGGAGCGAAAAGGGCCGCCCTCTGCAAAACGGTCTGGCAATACCTTATCGCCCAACGATCAACGGTACAAAGTGCGGCGCGTAAGGTCTTGACCTGCAGCTACGCAACCCGGGAGTAGCTCTTTTGTCAACCCCGGCAAGGCTTTCGGATCACCAAAGAAGTAAGTAGGCTTACTATGCAAGCACGGCCTGACACCCAGGCCTTTCATGCAAAGGAGTCATTTGATGGGCGTAGAAGACAGCATCCGCAAGGCCACCGAAAATGCCATGGAAGATCTGGCCGGCACCTCCGATCCTGTGGACAACGGCCACGTCCCCGAGCCCGGGCAAAAGGACGACGACATCCAGGTCCACTCCTCCATCAGCGAAGGATCCAACGCCATGGACTCGGATGTGCCCGGCGAGAACGGCGCACCGGGCCGCCATCGCGCGGACGGAGCACCCGACGGCGGATGGGACCGCAGGGACCAGCGTGACGACGCCGGAGCTCAGCAGGAGAACGGGAACACCCCGAAAGCCGAAGGCGACGTCTCCGGCCCGGCAGGACTGCCGGAGAATGATCCCGACGACCTCCGCGCAGACCCCTCCGAAGGTGGCACGGATCCGTCCACGAGCATGGGCCGGAGCTAAGCCGCCGGCGCAGCCGTCGAGCCCCTCACCACCAGTTCCGTTCCCAACTCGATCCGCTGCGGCAACTCTTCATCACCCTCCAGGTGGCGGAGCAGCGCGCGCATGGCCGTTTCTGCCATCTGCACTACGGGCTGGCGGATGGTGGTGAGGCCGGGTTCGATCCATTCTGCGGCGGGGATGTCGTCGAAGCCGATGATGGAGAGGTCCTCCGGAATCCGCAGGCCGGCCGAGCGCGCGGCCCGGTAGGCGCCCAGAGCCTGGGCGTCGTTGCCGGTGAAGATCGCAGTGGGCTTATCTGCCAGGGCCAGCAAAGCTTCGGTGCCCCGGGCCCCGGACTCGGTGGAGAAATCGCCCGGCACCATCAATGACGGATCAACGTCCACGCCGCCGCGACGCAACGCCGCCAGGTACCCGTCTTCGCGGGCACTGCTGCACTGCAGATCCTCACGGCCGCCGATCATGCCGATCCTTGTGTGGCCAAGCTTCAGCAAATGTTCGGTGGCCGAGAACGCTCCGTCCCAGTTGGCCGCTCCCACGGTCATGAGATCCGGTCCCGGCTGCCCCACGGGGTCGATCAGGATCACCGGAATGCCGAGCGACTTGATGCGCTGGATCTGCTTCGAGTCCAGTTCGTACACGGCGAGCAGTACGCCGTCGGACTTTCGCTCCGCAAGGTTCGCCAGCCACGGGCGGATCCTCGATCCGTCCAGCGACAGGCTGCTGACCACAGTGCCGTACCCGGCTTCCTGGGCGACGCGCTCCACGCCCTCGATGATCTCGCACGCCCATTCCGAGCCCATGCCCGGGAACACTAGGTCGATGAGCCCGGCCTTCTTGCTGCGCTTGGCGGGGCGGCGGGCGTAGTCGCGCTTGGCGATGATCTCTTCAACCCTTGCGCGGGTGGCCGCCGCGACGTGGGCATGGCCGTTGAGGACCTTGGAAACCGTGGGCACGGACACGCCGGCCTCCCGGGCGATCTCGCTGATCGTCGCCCGACCCGAGTCCTGCTTGGTTACCATGGTCCCCACCTTCCCGGCCGGGAATCACGTCCCGGCGATGACAGTTTCGGAAAGTTCCCACGCTTGGATCCGGCCGCACATGCCGTAGATCCTGCGGGTTTTCCGTTCGCCCATCGTAGTCCTCGCGTCCTGCATGTAGAAACTTTCCATGGACTCGAGAGACAGCAACTGTTGTCCAGTCAGGCCCGCCTGCCGCTCTGCGCCGTCGGTGAGGTACCCGCGCCACGTCTCGGTTTTCCCGTTGACCAATCGCGCGGCGGCAGCGTGAAAGTCGGCGAGCGCAGCGGCCCCGGATTCTTGGACTGCCGCTTTCAGCTCCAGATAACCCTCCAAAGCCAGGTCACGACGACGGCGCGCGGCCGCCTCCGCAGCCGCGTCACCGCCGTCGGCGTTCTTTGACGGCAGTGCGGCGGCGCGTGCGTAAGTGTCCTGATCCACCAAGTGCCTGGGCGGGAAGGTCATCACGGCGTCGCCATTCTCCGGCAACCCGGCGTTCTGCATGACCACCAGCACCCTGAGGTCCCCGGAGTCGTTGATGGCGCGGTGCACCGTGCCCGGCGTAAACCAGACCACCGTCCCGGGCGCCAGCGGCGTGGAGGTGAAACCGCGGGAATCCAGGGTCTCCAGCCGGCCGAGACCCTGCTGCACCACATACGCCTCTGTGGACGCAGTATGCAGATGCGGGGAGCCGCCGGCCGCGCCGTCCAGCCCCGGCCAACTGTAAATACTGACCTCGGAGACTGCTGTGGCCCCCGGGAACGATGTGCACATCTCAGACCCAGGCATCCAGCGAAGCTTTGGCAGCGTCGGCAAGCGAAGCGGCGTTATGCTCTTCCAGCGCCCCGTCAGCAATCACGACGGCGTAGCGGTACGTCAGCGGCGCGCCCTCCTTGAGCGGGACTACTTCGCTGAAGAACGGTGCCGAGCCGAGGCAGGCGAACATGGACGAGCGGGCGAACCACTGGTTGGACGCACCCGGGTTGGCCTGGTCCTCGACGAACAGGATGCTGGACTTCCGGCAGGTGACATCGTGCTGGCCGGTGAAGGCGATCCACGGTGAGCGGGTGCCCATGAATTCATCGGCGCCGACCCCTGCTTCGGAGCGGAATTCGCCGCCGGTGAAGGACCGGGGTCCGCGCCAGAAGAGTCCGCCATAGCCGGCGTTGTCGCGACCCTCGGTGGTGGGGCTGCCGATGCCAATCTCGGCCCCAGAGACGTTCTCCATGGTGGTTTCGAAGAGGAGGGCCCAGGCGTTTCCGGTGGGGAGCAGTTGGATGGCGAAACGGCGCTGCTCCCTAATGAGGGGTGCGCCGGCCTGCCCGGGTTCAGTTGGCTGGGCAGTCCAGAGCAGGGACTCCGCTGCCGTGACGGAGGTGCCGTCGTCTTCGATGCTGGTGAAGGCCTCGTGGTTCATGGCCCCGTTGTTGTCCAGTTTCGAGTAGCCGGTCTCACGGGTGTAGGTGGCTCCGCCCCAAAAATTGTGCTCGCCCACGTTCGGCAGGGCCCACGAAAGACCCTTGTGCCACACGTGATCCCACGGCCTGGAAATGGTGACCTCGTCCCCCTCCAGTGTGGTGAGCGGGTGGAAGTAGGGGCGCGGGCTTTCGTACTGGTCATCCGTGGGGCGGTACGTGTAGGTGGCGATGTCCTGGGCTCCGACGGTGAAGGTGAGGGAGCGGCCGTCGTCTGTATAGCTGACGGTGTCAGCCTCGGCTGAGAGGGTCTGAGCTGAGGGGGTCTGGGCTGTGGTGGTCATGCGGGATCTCCGGTTCGGGTGTGGGATTCAGGCGCGGGCGGTGGAGGCCAGGACGCTGGTGCCGCGGCCCTCGCCGTCCATGCCCTCATAGAAGGCGTGGCCGGGGACGATGTCCCCGCGTCGCACGGGTTGGCCGGTAAAGGCCGAAGCGTAGATCGCGGCAGCGAACTCCAGTGTTTGCCGCGCAGAGTCCGCGCCGGCTGGGAGCGGCAATCCGGCGTCGAGCGCGTCATACATCGCGAGGAACTGGGCGGAGTGTCCGCTGCCCCGCTCCAACGGCTTTGCGCTCCATGCAGCAGACACGGCATCTTCGTGTCCGGGCGCTGCGGTGATGGTCCAGTCCTTGGTGCCGTAGCCGTAGAGGTGGCTGAGTTCGATGGTGGCGAATTCGCAGTCGACGCGGATGTCGGAGGTTTCGCGCGGTGAGAGCAGCGAGTTGATGACGGTGGCGGCGGCGCCGTTCTCGAAGCGGACCAAGGCAGCGGAGAAGTCTTCGGTGGACGTGGCGCGGGCTTGCCGTGACGCGATGGCGGTGACCTCTTCCCACGGGCCGAGCAGGTGAAGGAGAAGATCGAACTGGTGGATGCCGTGCCCCATGGTGGGTCCGCCGCCCTCGGCCTTCCAGGTTCCGCGCCACGGGAGGTCGAAGTACTCGTCGGGCCGGTACCAGAGGGTGTCGCAGCGGGCCACGAGCGGACGGCCAAAGTTGCTGTCGCCGATCAGGGCACGGGCCGCGGCCGAGGCGTCACCGAAGCGGTGTTGGAAGACGCACGAGAACTGGGCACCGCCCTGTACCTGCGCGTCGTTGAGACGGTCGAAGTCGGCCAGGCTGAGCGCCGGCGGCTTCTCGGACAGGACATGGACGCCGGCTTCGAGGCACTCAATTGCTTGTTCGATGTGCATCATGGGCGGCGTGCAGAGGTGCACGATGTCCGGCTTCGACTCTGCCAGGAGCTCGGTGAGGTTCTGGTAACGGCCGGCTATGCCGTGTTCATCGGCGAAGGCGTGCAGGCGCGCCTCATCCACGTCACACGCGGCCACCAACTCCGCCCGGTTGTCGGTGCGGGCCAGGTTGGACGCGTGGACTGCCGCGATCCCGCCAGTGCCGACGATGGCCACTCTGTACGTGTGCATGGTTCTCCGATTGCTTGGATTCATTTCCGAAAGTTTCTTATTTGCATGCAGGGCCGGTGTTGCCTTTAGCCTCGCTGCATCCGCTTCAGTGCTCAACGTTATGAAGACCTCACAGATCAAGTCAAGGGTTTCTGACTATGGAAAGTAATTGGATATTTCTGATAGTTTCTAAAAATCATCTGCAGAATCCAAGGAGAAGCCTGTGAGCACCGGCGCCGCCGATCAGCAATCACTTGCCCGCGTTCCGGCGTCGGACGTCGTGGAGCACCTCATCCGCGAAATGACACTGGAGGAGAAGCTCGCACAGCTGGTGGGAGTGTGGGTCAATGCCTCCACCGACGGCGATTCCGTGGCTCCGCTGCAAAGCCAGATGGCCGGAGACACCCGCTCCTGGGACGACATCATCGCCAACGGGCTCGGCCAAATCACGCGCATGTACGGCACAGTTCCCGTTGAACCGGCCGAAGGCGCGCGCCGACTGGCCGCGGCCCAGGAACAGATCATGGCCGCGTCCCGCTTCGGCATTCCGGCGCAGGTTCACGAGGAATGCTTGGCCGGCCTGGCCGCGTGGAAGGCAACGGCCTTCCCCGTTCCGCTCGCTTGGGGTGCCACCTTCAACCCGCCGCTGGTGCGGGAGATGGCAGCCCGGATCGGCGCGAGCATGCTGTCTTTGGGCATCCATCAGGGCCTGGCTCCCGTGTTGGACGTGGTGCGTGATCTGCGCTGGGGCCGTGTGGAAGAGACCATCGGCGAAGACCCGTATCTGGTGGGCACGGTAGCCACCGCGTACGTGCAAGGCCTGGAATCGGCCGGCATCGTCGCCACCCTTAAACACTTCGTGGGCTACTCAGCCTCCCAAGCCGGCCGCAACCACGCGCCCGTCTCCATGGGCCCCCGCGAACTCGCCGACGTCATGCTGCCGCCGTTTGAAATGGCGATCCGCCACGGCGGTCCCCGCTCGGTGATGCACGCCTATACCGACGTCGACGGCGTACCGGCCGCCGCGAACCGCGCCCTTCTGACGGGGCTGCTTCGTGAGGAATGGGGTTTCACCGGGACCGTGGTGGCTGACTACTTCGGCGTCGCGTTCCTGGACGTTACCCATGGCGTGGCCGCAGATTCCGGTGACGCCGCTGTGCTGGCGCTTTCCGCGGGCGTTGATGTGGAATTGCCTACCGTGAACTGCTTCGGTGAGCCGCTGCTTCGGCGCATCCGCGAGGGTGCGTTGGACGAATCCGTGGTTGACGAAGCGCTGCGCCGGGTCCTGACGCAGAAGGCGGAGGTTGGCTTGTTGTCGCCGGACTTCTCCCCTGTCCCGGCCGTGCTTTCCGAGGCTCCGTCTCATCGGATCGAGCTGGATCCTGCTCCGAACCGCTCGCTGGCGCGGCAGTTGGCGGCTCAGTCCCTGGTGCTCCTCAGCAACCGGGAGCTCGGCGGCTCTCCGGCGCTGCCGCTCAGTCCGACGGGTTCGCTGGGTGTTGTGGGGCCCTTGGCCGACGATCCCTTCGCGATGCTGGGCTGCTACTCCTTTGATGCGCATGTTGGCGCCTCACATCCGGACGTGCCGATGGGCATTTCGGTTCCCTCCGTGGCCGGCGTTGCTTCTGGACGGTTCTTGTCAGTGGCTACGTCGGTCACTGGAAACTGCGAGGCCGCCACCGAGGAGCAGATCGCGGAAGCCTGCCGGGTGGCGTCCTCCGTGGACACGTGCGTGGTGGTGGTTGGCGACAATGCGGGGCTGTTCGGCCGGGGCACTTCGGGCGAAGGAAACGACGCCGCCGACCTCCGCCTTCCCGGCGACCAGCACCGGATGCTTGACCGCATTCTCGCTGAGTGCGCTGCTTCCGGAACTCGTGCCGTAGTGGTGGTCCTCAGCGGGCGACCCTACGCGCTGGGTGACTTCGTGGACCGTGCCGACGCGATCGTCCAGGGGTTCTTCCCGGGCGAAGAGGGCGGCGAGGCGCTGTGGGACGTGCTCACCGGCGTCGTTAATCCTTCCGGGAAATTGCCCGTCTCGGTGCCCCGATCCCCCGGCGGCCAGCCCGGCACGTACCTGCACTCCAAGCTCGCCGGCCCCAGCGGAGTCAGCGCTCTTGACCCGTCTCCGCTGTTCGGTTTCGGGCATGGCCTCTCCTACACAACGTTCGAGTTGTCCGGGCACCAATGCAGCGCACCCACCATGTCGACGTCGGACTCGGTCACCGTCAGCTGCACGGTCACGAACACCGGTGTCCGTGGCGGCGCAGAGGTTGTGCAGCTGTACCTGGAGGATCCGGTGGGTGAAGTGGTCCGTCCACTCCGCGAGTTGATCGGCTACGCGCGCGTCGAGCTGGAAGCCGGCGCGTCCGCCGTCGTGGATTTTGTAGTTCACGCCGACCGGACCTCGTTCACAGGCCTGGACCTTCAGCGCGTGGTGACGCCGGGTTTGGTGAAGCTGCACGTCTCGACGTCCAGCCCCGCTGATGCCCACACGCATGAGGTGATCCTGCACGGACCGCGCCGCGTGGTGGGGTTCGAGCGGGAGATGCTGACGCCGGTGGAGGTACGGCCTTCGGCCTGACAGGGCAGCCTCTTCTGCAGGCCTGTACCGTCACCACCCACTTTGAATTCCAAAGGGCACTCATGCAAGCAATAGTGGTTGTTTTATGGGGCCGCCGACTTGAAAGTGGGTGGGGAAGGCGCAGCCCGACGGCGGGTAGGCTTCGGATATGCTCCCCCACCCGACAGCCCGGCTGCGTTTCCGCGAGATGTCGATGGCTGATCTCGATGCGATGAGCTTGTTGCTGGGTGATCCCGTGGTTATGACCTACTACCCGGCTCCCAAATCCCATGATGAAGCGGCTGCCTGGATCGAATGGAACCAAGCGAACTATGCCCGCTACGGGTACGGGTTATGGATCGTTGAAACGCACGACGGCGGGTTCGTCGGCGACTGCGGGTTGACGTGGCAACAGGTCAACGGGCGGTCCGAACTTGAGGTCGGCTACCACGTACGTCGTGAGCTCCAGGGCAACGGGTATGCCACGGAAGCAGCGCTGGCGTGCCTGGAATTCGCGCGTGACGTGGTGGGGGTCAGTCGGCTCGTGGCCATCATCCACCGGGACAATGCGGCTTCCCGCCGAGTAGCTGAGCGGCTGGGGATGCGGCACCTCGAGGATGATCTGGGCGGATCTGTGGTGCGAACAGTGATGGGCGTGGAGCTCGGCTAGCTGGAGTGCTGGCAGGTGTGCCATCTGGTGTGCCATCTGGTGTGCCATCTGGTGTGCCGTCAGGTGTAGCGTCACCACCCACTTTGGATTCAGCAGGGCCGTGATGCACCCTATTTCGGTTGAGTATCGGCCAATCCGAGTTCAAAGAGGGTCAGGAAGCCACGGTGTTTGGGCCTCTACCAGGCGAGGTCGGCGGCTCCGAGGGAGACTAAACGCGGCGACATGCGGTCGCGGGAATCAACCAGTTCCCTCAGCTCTCGGGCCGCAATTCGTGGATCCTTGTTGGCGTCGGCCTGCCCCATCTCCGTTGCCAACTTCCCCGGGTGAACCGCCCAGCACCGTACCCGGCCCGCGAGGTCTTGAGCGAGGGAAATGGTCAACATGTTCTGCGCAGCCTTGGAGATTTTGTAGGCGTAGCTCGTTGAGAGGTCCGCGTAGTCACCCCGCGCCTGCGCCGACACCGAGCCCAGCCGGGACGTAACGTTGATGATCACGGGGTCCGGCGCGGTCAGAAGATGAGGCAGGACGGCCTGCACCAGGCGCAAAGGGCCCGCGACATTGACGTCGACGGCGTTGATAACGCCTTCCGCTGCAATGTCACCGAGTTCGGCGTGCTGAGCTCCTTGAGCAGCATTGTTGACGAGTACGTCAACGGATCTGCCTCCGATGGCTGACAGCAACTCGGCCGATGGCTCTTCTCGAACGTCGTGGGTGACTGCGGTGACGTGCTGCCGGTCGGTCGACGCGGTGGGTGTCCGGGTGATCGCGACTACCGCCCAACCGGCGTCGGAGAATTCCTCCACCAGCGACTTCCCCAGACCGCGGCCGGCACCTGTAATGACGGCGAGCCTTCTGCGTGGCGTCAAGCGAACCGCACGTCCGTGTCCGGGTCCGGATCCTTACGCGAATCCAACATGCTGATGATCTTGCTTTCGAGGGCGGCTACGGTTGCCTCCGGCAGGACGATCAGACCGTCGAGTTCCTTGCGGGCACGCTTGTACGCAGTTTGTCGTTCGGCGGGGGTAGCGGCAGTGTCCTCCGCGATGCGCAGGAGCTTCCTCGCCGTCGCAAGTCGTTGGCGTTCGGGGCCACTGAAGTTGCCGTCCTTGATGCGTCGGGCCTCCCGCTCGGCGACATCGAAAGCGAGTTCGTAACTGTGGACCGCCGCACGGTACTCAGCCAGCCGGGCCGGCGTCGAAATCTCTTCAGGGGTGGCGGGCCGTAGGCCGTCGGCCTCTTTCTTGGCGCGCAGGAACGCGACTGTGAGCGGCTCGCGCACGTCGGTCATGAGGGGGAAATCAATGACGTTGCCGACGTCGAGCTCGTAATCAAGCCATCTGTGGTTCACCGAATCATGCGCGTCAATCAGCGAGAATACCTCGGCCTGGTTGGCTTCCTCGTGCACCGCCAACTGGTTCTTCAACTTCAGCAATTCCACCTTGCGGCGGTGCCGTTCCTCGCTGGCTTTCGACCACGACCTCGCCCAGCCACCAGCCATCCCGCCGATAGGGAAAATGAGCCACCAGTAACTACCAAGGAAGTCGAAGAGGGGTTCCACTGCTCCATCCTCCCACCGGCTTGGACCGGGGCTCAACAGGACTGGCCGGATTGGCTAATTCGTGATGGTCAGTGGCTTCGACGGCTCGGCACAAGAGGCTCTCTCAAGCTCTGCCTCACCCTGGTTCGCCCACACCCTCATTGTTGGCGGCTCCGCCAACGCTGCTGCACCAACCGCCCCAGACGAGTGCCGCCGTCGTACCCTCCCGCTAGGCTTCCCCTATGGACCAGCGACTGCACTTCCTCACGTTCGCCACCAAGGATCTCGACGCCGCGCGCGCCTTCTATAAGGACGGGCTCGGCTGGGATCCGACCATGGACGTTCCCGGTGAGATCCTGTTCTTCCAGATCGCGCCGGGGCTGATGCTCGGCCTGTTCAATGCCGAAAAATTCGACCAGGATCTCGGCGCCACTGCTCCGACGGCAGGAGTCAGCGGCGTGACGCTCTCGCACAACGTCGGCAGCCCCGAGGAAGTCGCCAGCACCATCGATGCCTTGGTGGCGGCTGGTGCCACGGTTTTGAAACCGGCGCAGGCAGGCGCGTTTGGCGGCATCTTCCACGCCCACGTCAAGGACCCCAACGGCATCGTCTGGGAGATCGCGCACAACCCCGGCTGGGGAATCAACGACGACGGCACGGTGGTTTTCGGATGAGCGCCCTCCCGCACACCCTCAGTGAGGACGTCATCAACCAGGACGCCCGGACCCAGTTCGATGCGTTCCTGGACGAGCATCGCAGGGCCCTCAACGAATGCCTCGATGGGCTTACCGAAGAACAAGCACGACGGCGGCTGGTCGCCTCGCGCACCACGCTCTTGGGCCTGGTGAAACACGCCACCTTCGTCGAAAAGGTGTGGTTCGACGAAGCGATCTCGCGAAGGACCCGGGCCGAGATCGGCATCCCCGCGAGCCCGGACGAGTCGTTCATCCTGGACGATGACGACACCGTTGCCAGCATCCAGGCGGCTCACCGAGAGGCTTGCTCCGCATCCAGGCAGGCGGCGGCCCACTTGGGGCTCGACGACCTTGTGTTCGGGAACCGCCGCGGCCCACTCCCCCTCCGCTGGGTGTACCTGCATATGCTCCGCGAACTCGCCCAGCACTGCGGGCACGCGGATATTTTGCGGGAGCAGATCACCCGGTAGCTGGCCGCCTAAAAATGTCAGACCCCCCTGACATGATGTTTTTATGGAAGATCAAGGGCAGTTGACAGCGCTGAGGGCGGAATGGTCCCCTGCTGTCGCTGCCCTGTCCGCCGTCCGGTCACGACGCTTCTTGAGGATGCCGGACTTGCTGAGGGCCGGGTTCAAGGATTCGACGGCGCCCATCACCATCACCATCCCATTTCACGGCGCTGGGCTGCTCAACGGCAAGTCCAAGTCCGCCCGGGCTTCAACGCTCAACGGCCCGGACCCGGCGGACGTTCCGGCCCAAAGTACAGGATCGATCCCTGACCCACGGCGGGATCCCCGGACCGGCCATGACCCCAAGCCAGCTCAGCCAGTCAAACGTTCCGACACCCAGTGTCCTGACCCCAGCACAGCTGCCGGGCGGGACCTGAAGGCGCTTCTTACCCACAGCGCGGCACTTCTGGACACTGCACGCCTGTCCGCCGCCGGCGAGAGTTCCCTGTTTGGGTTTGTTGAGGCGGCGGATTTTGCCGGCAGGGTCGAGGACGTCTCACGGGTACTGGAGTACCTGCAGATTGTTGCTGCCCGCGCGGTGGAACGGGCCCGGACCGAAGCACTACAGGCCGGTCCGGGGTCCTCGGCAGCAGCGCCGGAATGGCGGACAGGCTGGACAGCA